>DAOUYK010000217.1 GCA_030666145.1 Mycolicibacterium sp.
AGCGCCCTGACTGACGGTCCAGGAGGTACTTGTGGCTAGCGGCGCGGCTGCTCCGGCGTCTCGTAGCGGTCAGGGAACGTCGCGCCCGACAGGACGTCGACGCGGTGACAGCGGCGCGCGCCAGGCGATCATGGACGCCGCCGCCGCGCTTTTCGCCACGCACGGTTTTCAAGCCACCACCATTCGGGGAATCGCCGCGGCGGCTGGAGTGGATTCAGCGTTGATCCGTCACTACTACGGCAGCAAGGATGACTTGTTCGCGGCAACCCTGCATTTTGCGCCGGAGGCTTTGTCCCGCCTCGCCGCCGCAGCGAGCGGCGACCCGGATCATCTCGGGCAGCGAATAGTGGCCGCCTACGTGGGGCTGTGGGAAGACCCCGTCACAGCGGCACCGCTGCTCGCCACTGTGCGCACCGCGGTGAGCTCGGCGGGCGGCGCCGCGCTGATACAGGAGCTTCTTCGGACTCGGATGCTTTCTGCATTCACGCCCATGCTCGACGATAGGGCCGAACTGCGAGTCATGTTGGCAAGCTCACACATGTTGGGAACAGCCATCACTCGCTACGTGCTGCGCTTCGAACCGCTGGCCAGCCTCGACCGCAATGAACTGATCGCCACGCTCGCCCCGGTGGTCCAGCGCTACCTGACCGGAGACCTGCCACCCCCAACGTGATCGGGGCCAAATGCTCAAAGGGTGTCTCGGATCAGGAAGCCGACGAAGGCAACCGTGATGAAGGCGACAGTGGCCAGGCTGATCCAGGCCAGACCGCTCCAGTCGGGGCTGGATGCGGTGACATCGGGGATATGCCACAACGGGCTGATGGCCAGAATCCATGTCCACAGCCGAAAGCGCGGGCCCAGCAGGGTCAGCGCGAAGGCCAGGACGATGCCGAGCCCGGCCCAAACGCGGCCAGCTCATTCGCGCCCGGAGAAGGTGACGATGTCGCCCCTATTGATGTATTCACGCAGCGACAGTAAAACTCCACAACTGTGGAAGTCAACGAGTAATGGCCAGTATGGCCAACCGCGTCTAGATCATGCGCCTACTCGGGCAGCCGCAGTTCAGGCTTCTCGACCTCTTCGATGTTGACGTCCTTGAAGGTGATGACCCGGACCTGTTTGACAAAACGAGCGGGCCGGTACATGTCCCATACCCAGGCGTCGGCCAATTGCAGTTCGAAGTAGACCTCGCCGTCAGCGTTGCGCGGCACCATGTCCACGCTGTTGGCCAGGTAGAACCGCCGTTCGGTCTCCACGACGTAGCTGAACTGCCCCACGATGTCCTTGTACTCGCGGTAGAGCGAGAGCTCCATCTCGGTTTCGTACTTTTCGAGATCTTCGGCACTCATCGGCTCAGCTGTCCTTCGTGTAGTTCGGCGTCCATCGGGCCCGCTGGACCAATCTTTGCGCACGTAAGTTCGGCATGCTCCCCGGGTTCGGATTGCACCAGGCGCCGCACGTTGATAAACGAGTATCGGTGCTGGCTGGATGGTCCGAGTCGGGCCAGCGCTGCACTATGAGCGCGTGTGCTGTAGCCCTTGTGGTTGGCGAAGCCGTAGCCGGGATGGTCGCGTTCCATCGCAACCATGAGCCGATCCCGGCTGACTTTGGCCAGCACGCTCGCCGCCGCGATGCACGCGGCCGAGGCGTCACCGCCCACCACGGGCAGCGATGGCATCGGTAGTCCAGGGACCCTGAACCCGTCGGACAACACATACCCCGGGCGCGACGGCAGCCCGGCCACCGCCCGCCGCATCCCCTCGATGTTGGCGACATGCACCCCCCGGCGGTCCACCTCCACCGACGGGATGAACACCACGTGGTGGGCCACCGCATACCGTCGGATGAGCGGGAACAACCGCTCCCGTTCGGTCTCGTTGAGCTTCTTAGAGTCGTCGAGCGCCGCCAGACTGTCCAACCGGTTGGGACCGAGCACACACGCCGCGACCACCAAAGGACCGGCGCAAGCACCCCGACCCACCTCGTCGACACCGGCCACCGGGCCAAGGCCGGCACGGTACAGAGCGGATTCGAGGGTGCGCAGTCCCGACGACTTGCGGATCACCACTCTCGGCGGCCACGCAGCGGGCAAGTGTACGGGCCTCCTGTTAACTCTGCGGATCCACAGAGCTCACGCCACCCCACCGCGACGGCGGCCAAGCAATGAAGCGGGCCTTTCCGATGATATTTTTTACCGGAATCGTCCCTGCCACCGGATCACCGGTACACAGCACACCCCGTTGAGCGTCCCCGGGCCGGTTGCTGCAATGAGCGCGGGAGTCTGCTGAGTGGGTGCGGTTGTCCCCCATCACCCAGACCCGGCCCTCGGGCACCGTGACCGGTCCGAACTCGTTACCCAGACATGGGTACACCGCGGGGTCGGCCATCATTGCGTCCTCGCTGAGGTACGGCTCGTCGACCGGCTTTCCGTTAACGGTAATCCCCGTGTCGGCACGGCATTGCACCGTTTGTCCACCGACAGCAATTATCCGCTTCACCAGGTCATTTTCGTCAGGAGGGACGAATCCGACGAACGACAGCGCATTCTGGACCCATCGGAGAGCAGGGTTGTCCGATCGGATCGACTTGTAGCCGATACTCCAGTTCGGCGGGCCCCTGAAGACGACGACGTCACCCGGCTCGGGCGACGAGAACCGGTAGGTCAGTTTGTCGACCATGATTCGGTCACCGACACAACCGTTGCATCCGTGCAACGTGGGTTCCATCGACTCAGACGGGATCAGATATGGCCGGGCGATGAACGTCAACATCACGTAGTAGACGACCAGCGCAATGGCGATAAGGATCGCGCCCTCACGAAGCGCGCCGCGCTTCTTCTTGACCGATTCCTGTTCCTGCTCGTCGCCGCTGTCCTCATCTTCGGATTGACCGGCCGAGACAGCAGCATCGGAGGTCTCGAGCGTGCGCTCGGCGGGGTCGTCGGAACCAGCGGGACCGTTCACGAGATCAGCGTAGCCAGCGCCGATGGCCCGGGCCCGACCAGGGAGGTCAGCGCTTTTCCTTGATCTTCGCCTTCTTACCGCGTAACCCGCGCAGGTAGTAAAGCTTGGCCCGGCGCACGTCACCGCGGGTGACGATGTCGATGTGGTCGACGTTGGGCGAGTGCACCGGGAAGGTGCGTTCGACGCCTACCCCGTAGCTCTCTTTACGCACGGTGAAGGTCTCACGGACCCCACCACCGCGCCTGCGCAGTACGACACCCTTGAAGACCTGGATGCGCTCCTTGGCGCCCTCGATGACCTTCACGTGAACGTTCACGGTGTCGCCGGCGCCGAAGGCCGGGATGTCGTCGCGCAACGACATCTGGTCGACGAAATCCAGCGTGTTCATCGGTGACACTTCCTTGTTGTTCGCCAGCTGCTGACAGGCGTCGCGAGGACGCATGCAGAGCCGATGTGTGTGATTCGGGCATCTAGGGCGAGCCGTGCGGCATTTCCGGCCGTGCACAGACAGCTGCCCAATTGTGCCAGACAGAGTCCGATTCCCAGAAATCCGGTGCCACGACCCCCTGATTAGCGTCCTCGAGTCACCGCAGAGTGGCAGTTGCCACGCCGGGGCGACTAACGCGCGGGCGGTTTTCAGCGACTACGCTCAATTATCGAGGCATGCATCGTTTGCAGACCTGCAGGGCCGACAACGTACATCCAGGACTCGTTGGAGGGAAACCCGATGCCGCGGCCCCCGTACAGGCTGGTGAGGACCACTGCAGCCCTTTGCGTCGGCGCGGTGGCGCTGGCCGGGTGCGAGGCACAGGTGCACGGGTCACCCCCCACGCCGCTGGGCCCGCTGTCGACGGTGGTCGCCCCGCTGGGAGCCATGGCGCCCCTTCCCGAGACACCGCCTGACGAGCCCCCCGCTGGATTCAGCAGTCTGGCAGGCCGCGAGCGGCTGGCCAGCTACGAGGCTGCCCGCGCCGGAGCCGAGATCACAGTGGCAGTGCTCGACCGCAAAACCGGTCAACTGACGACAAACGGCAACGGTATGACGATGTCTATCGCGTCGGTGGTCAAGCTATTCATCGCCGACGACCTGCTTCTACAGGTTTCCAGAGGCGAGACCACACTCTCGCCGAAAGACCGCAATTCCCTCGACGTGATGCTTCGAGCGTCCGACGACAGCGCAGCCGAAGTATTCTGGGGTCGCAGCGGAGGCAGCGCGATCATCAGTCGGGTGGTCGCGCGCTACGGACTGGGTTCGACGCGACCACCGGGCAACGGGCGCTGGTTCAACACCACCAGTACAGCCACCGATCTGGTGCGCTACTACGACATGTTGCTGGCAGGCACCGGCGGATTGCCCGCTGAGCAGGCCGGCATCATCCTGTCCAACCTGGCTGCATCGACGCCGACAGCGCCTGACGGGATGATGCCCGGCGGGGTGTATCCGCAGCGGTTCGGCATCCCTGACGGGCTGTTCGCCGATTCTTTCGCAGTCAAGCAGGGTTGGATGTGTTGCGTGGGCGCCGACTGGATGCACATATCTACCGGTGTCGTCGGCCCCAGCCGACGCTATGTGCTGGTCATCGGTTCGATGCAGCCGGGCCCCGACGACATCGCCCGACAGACCATCACCCAGGCCGTCAAGACGATGTTCCCCGGCGGGCGAATCTAGTCCAGGAGATCCGGGCGGCGCTCCCGCGTGCGTTCGACGCCCTGTTCATGGCGCCAGGCAGTGATCCGCGCATGGTCGCCCGAGAGCAGAACGTCAGGGACATCGAGTCCGCGCCAACTAGCCGGTCGGGTGTAGCTGGGGCCTTCCAGCAGACCCCCCACCAGATCGGAATGGGAATCGTCGCGATGGGACTCAGGATTGCCAAGCACATCGGGCATCAGCCGCACCACCGCCTCGATCATCACCAGTGCCGCCGACTCCCCGCCGGGCAGCACGTAGTCGCCGACCGACACCTCCTGGACCCGCATCCGGCGCGCCGCATCTTGCGCGACACGCTGGTCGATACCCTCGTAACGGCCACAGGCGAACACCAGATGACCCTCGCGACTCCAACGTGTGGCATCGGCTTGGGTGAATAGCCGACCCGCCGGTGTCGGAATCACCAGAAGTGTTTCCTCAGAACAGATCTCGTCCAGCGCCGCGCCCCACACCGGCGCCTTCATGACCATTCCGGGACCGCCACCGTAGGGCGAATCGTCGACGGATCGATGGACATCGTGGGTCCATGTGCGCAGGTCGTGCACGGCGAGTTCGACAACACCGGCCTCGATGGCTCTTCCCGGCAATGACTGCGCCAACGGTTCGAGGTAAGCGGGGAAGATGCTCACCACGTCAATACGCACGGCTGCGCATCCTGTCTACTCAGTCCAGCTCGAGGAGGCCGTCAGGGGGGTCGATCACGATGACCTGATCCGCCAGCGACACCGACGTCACCATGGCCGACACGAACGGGACCAGTACTTCAGCGCCATCCGCGTCATGGACCGCCAGGAGTTCTCCTGCAGCCGTGTGCAGCACCTCGGCCACCGTGCCAACCTGCCGCCCGTCAGCCGTCACAACCGTCATGCTCTCAAGTTGGTGGTCGTAGAACTCGTCTGGATCCTCGATGGGCGGAAGATCGGCGGAGTCAACGACCAACAGCGTGCCCCGTAGACGGTCTGCCGAGTCGCGATCAGCGACACCGGCCAGCCGCATCAGCAGCCTGCCGCCGTGCGGACGCACCGACTCGATGAGGTAGCCGCGTTCGGCTCCGCCCTGCCGCGCGCGGCC
>DAOUYK010000141.1 GCA_030666145.1 Mycolicibacterium sp.
CGGGACGTGCAGGACCCGGTAACGGAACGTGTCGATCTCACTGGTGGCGAGTTTGGGGTGGTCGGTGAAGCCGATTAGCTTGGCCCAAGCGACCAGATCTGTGGCGGCCAGGATGATTTCCAGCCAGGCGGCGTTGGCCCAGAAACGGTGACACGGCAGGTTGCGCAGGCCGGTGGCTTTGAGTTCGCGGATGCGGTCTTCGACGCGGGCGTGCTGGCGGTGCCGCAGCTCCAGGCCTGCGATCTGCCCGGGCACGACACCGACGGATGTGTCGGTGATGAACGCGGTGACCCGCATCCCGTCGGCGTCGGTGAACCGCAACTGCGCGCCGGGATGGGGTCGCTCTTTACGCAGGATCAGCCGGGTTCCAGCCGGGTTCCAGTCGGCCAGGAGGCCACGTTGACCAAGGTGGTGGCCTCGGCGACCCAGGCGCCGTCGCGGATACCGCCGTGGGTGTCGATCGCCGGGTACCAGGCGCCACCGAGGTTGAAGGTGTCCACGGCGTCCTGGACGCGGGTGTCGACGGGGTAGCCGAAGGAGAACCCCACCCCCGCCGCCCGGCATGCATCGGCGAACAGGTGGGTGGCCCCGGCGGTGTCGTAGCGCACCAGCACCGCCGGCTTGTCGGGGTCCTCGGGATGGTCGGGGTCGGGTCGCCACCGCGCCGGCAGGGACTTCAGTGCCTGCTCCAGGACGATGATGTGGTCGCTGGCGGTGTTGGAGCCGGCGTTGCCGGTGTGCAGCAGCCCGGCCAGAGCTTCCCCGCCGGCGATTTCCGGGCGGTCCAGAAACGCCAGCAGCGGGTGGTGGCCAAACGTTGTCTTCCACGTTGGGGCAGCGTCGGCCTTGTTGTCGGAGTGGTCGATCACCAAGGTGGCGTCGATATCGATGTGCAGCCAGCCCCCGGGCCCCCAGGTGCGGAGGCAGCGCCAGCCGCCCAGGCCGCCGCACGCGCGGCGGCCCGTGCCGCCCGCACCCCAGGTAGGTGTGTGGCGTCGATGCGTTCATCGACCAGCCGCCACTTCGTGGTCGTCGACGCGGCAGCACCGAAGACGTGCTCACGGTCGCCGCAGAGTTGTCCAACTGCGTCGATGCAGTCCGCCCCGTCAGCGACCGCGGCGGCCAGATCCGCGAACACCTCCCCGGGCGCATACACCCACGGGCCGCGGTAGGTGTCTGCTAACGCGGCTGTGACCTGCGCCGATAACCCGGTCCGGTCGGCGAGCTCACGCAGCATGCCCATCCCGGCATGCGACACTACCCCGTGGCCATCAGCCGAAACTTTCACCCGTGGCGCCGCCGCGATATTCTTCACCTGCGAAGTGCCTTCCAGCCGGAGCACTTGAACCCTAGAGAAGTCCAATTCTCTCTTGCAGGACAGGAACTTTCGCTTATCTACACCCCGCCAAACACAACATTTCACGAAAAATCCGGGCTAATGGTCTGATCGAAGGGATTCGTCCCACGCGTTTGAGGAGGCGGCATGCGTCGTCCGAAGACCCACAAGGCCGAAAGGCTCGCCGAAGAGTCCCCGCCCGCTGTTGGGCACGCTAGGTTCATCGGTCGAGTCGGCGCACTCGCAGTATTCCTTGGCGTCGGCGCAGCACTCGCCATGCCGACCGCGCACGCCACCACCGACGGCGCGTCGTCTTCAGGCGCGTCTTCCTCGGGCTCGTCTTCTTCAGCGTCGCCGTCTTCAGGCTCGACGAGCGACTCCGACAACGACAACTCTGACTCTGACGCGGCGCGCTCAACCGGGGGCGAGCCCGACGAAGATTCCCGGCCGACGACCTCGGGAGCCTCCGGGGACGACGCCGACCGCAATAACTCCCACGTCATCGATTCGACAACTTCGGAGGACGAATCGGACGCCAACGCCGCCGAAGTCATCGACTCGAGCCGGCAGGAAACGGACAGCAGCGGACCGGAGGTATCGGCGGTTCTCGACGACCAGCCCGACGCTGTGGAATCGACCGCCGTCACGCAGACGTCCGTCGGCGACGTGCCGGGCGCCGAATTCGCCCAGCCGGAGACTGACGACCCGCCGAGTCCGGCGGGATTGCCGACCGACTCGGCATTGGCGGCCCACACCCGGCGCTCGGTAGGCGTCGAGGCTGACACCGATGCCACCATTGAGACCACCGCGCCGCGGGACAGCGCCAGCATCGCTGGCAGCGCGATCAGCAATCAAGTCAGTCCGCTGGGTACACCGGAGCAGATCGCTCGCGAGCGGATCGCCATACAGACCGAAAAATCCCTACCGGTGGCCGTCATGAAAGTGCTTCTGCGATGGGGCTTCCTCGCGGCCGCCAAAGAGCAGTTCGCCGTTGTCGGCGGGCCCGACGGGGCGAATCTGGATGCACTGGAAGGCGCGATCGACGAATACACGCTCGGCGCAGCGTTCCAGCAACAGATCCTCAACCCCATGGACCCGGAGGTCGTCACCCAGATCGCTCCCCCGCACAGTTGGTACGGACTCGATGTCGACGGCTCGCGCCTGCTGTACGACAACCCGGATACCATCTATCGCTTCACCCCGGTCAACAAGACTTCGGAGTATGTGCTCACCGGCCGCCTATACGAAGGTATCCCTGCCGACACCACCTTCAGCGTGCTTGAGGGATTGGCCGGCACTACGTCGACGATTCTGAGTTTGCAGGATCTCGACATCAGCGAGGACGGCTCGTTCGTCATCACCGTCAGCGGTGAACCCGCAGCGCATGGGCAAACCAACCATCTGCAACTGACCTCCGGCTCCACCCTGATCGCCGCCCGAAACACCCTGGGCGACTGGAACACCGAGGAGCCGATGGAGCTGGCAGTGCACCGGACGAGCGGGCCACCTAACAGCCTGTTCGCCCAGCTGGGCGGGTTTGTGTTCCTGGGCTCCCTGGTCAACGACAGCCCGTTCCTGACCTCCTTGGTGTCGCTGATCCCGCCGCTGGCCATCGCCGAGTCCAACCTCGTCCGGGGCCCGCTGGCCGCGACAATTCTGCTGGTGCGCGGAGCCAACCAGCAAGCCAGGTACATGGCGTTGGCGACCACCGACCCCGACACCGGCGAACTGCGGGCGCCCAACGAGTTGACCCAACCGGCGAGCAACGCCGAGTTCCTGGCCAACCAGTTGCAAAGTAATGGCTACTTCCAACTCGCCGACGACCAGGCGCTGGTACTGACCATCGAACCGGGCAACTCCGGATTCATCAGTGTTCCCGTCTACAACGACTGGACCATCACCGACGACTACTGGAACCAGCAGACGAGCCTGAACAGCGACCAAGCCGTCGCCAACCCCGACGGGTCCTACACAATGGTGGTCTCGATAGTTGATCCCCTTGTGGCCAACTGGATTTCGACAGGCGGGCTGAACCAGGGCCTCATCTCGATGCGATTCCAGAACCTCGATCCCGATTCGATGGACACCCCGGGAGTCCAATCGGTGGTTGTCAAGCTCGAAGACCTCGAAGATCACTTGCCGGAGACCACCGTTTACCTAACACCGGCAGAACGGGCCGCACAACTGGAAGCACGCAAGGCCGGCTCCGACCACCGCTGGGCTCCCTACCTTCAGGCTTAGCTAAACGCAATCGGGCCTGGGTTCTGACTCGGGGCCACTTCTCTTTGGTAGTTGTCTGCGGCTAACCGCGCCCGGCAACGCAGCTAGCGGACTGCGCATTCGGGCCACCCCACTGATTTCCGCGGCTTGCTGATGACTTCCCAGAGCTCCACTGGTTTCTCCGAGGTCACGGTGCGCCCGAAACGCTGCTGAACTCAGCGAATCGCCCCCACAAAGACTGCAAGCGGAAAGCCCTGCACGACAACCAAGAACGACGGGAGGAGCGGTGGTCGGCAAGTGTCCGATCCGCGATTAGTTGAAAGTGGATCCTGACTCTGACCAGGGCACTCTCATCTATTCCCGGACGCCTAGCGGTGGCAAAGTCCGGAACAATGTGACAGTGTCGGATCAATTCCGGAAAGACATGACAGTGTCGGACAGAACACTCTCCGCACCCGGTTTGGGATTGACAACCGCTATGACCACTGTCGATTCATGGTTGTCTGTTGTTGTCGTTCGTGCTGCCACTGACTGATGACAAGGCCGGAGAAGTTCATCCACAAGTCGGTCGTGACGGCGACCCATCATCCAAGACACGTCGGCTTGAAGTCCTTGTGAGGAAAGAATTCTAGGTGGTCGCCCATCGCGCTACAGCGGCGCCTTCGTTGTTGAAGGGTGTGCGGCTGGGGGGAGGACTTGCGTGTCGATGGTCGCAAGTTGGCGGCGTTGTAGTGCCCACCAGGCTTGTAGGGCACGGTCGGGGTCACGCAGGTTGGTACCGGTAAGTTCTTCGTAGCGGCGTAGCCGGTAGCGGACGGTGTTGTGGTGCTTGAGCAGTCGCTCAGCGGCGAGATCGGCGCGCATGCCGAGGCTTACGTAGTGGCGCACCGTCCCGGTTGACCCCCTAATACAACAGGTACGCCACTCGGCTCTCGAGGAAAGCGGCGGCTTCGCGGTCCCATTCCTCGAGGAGCGGGGCGAGTCGACCGGCACCAATCGCGAGGCGCACCTTGTCCGATCCGGTCAGCCGATCGATCGAGGGACCCCAGGCAAAGTCGTCCGGATGCTGCTTGCGAATCGAGTCGATGAGCAGCAGTGCCGTGCGGACCGGCCGGTACATCTGCCGATCGGTGACTACCAGCCCGATGGCCGGGATGGTCTGTCCAGGAAACTTGAGGGCGGTGTCGGCGACCGACATGGTGATCGCCTCGAAACGAATACCCGGGAGCTGCATGGCGTTCATGGCCTCGATCACGCGCGGCGCATCGAGCCATGACGCACCGACCTGCTCGAACGGCCGATCGGTGCCCCTTCCCTCCGTGATGTTGGTGCCCTCGAAGTAGACGGTGCCCGTGTAGCTCGTCACCGCCGCCAGCGACCGAAGGTTGGGTGACGGTTTTACCCAGGGTAGACCCGTGTCGTCGAACCATTGCGCGCGGCGCCACCCCTCCGTCCGCGCGACGATCAAGTCCACGCCAATGCCGTGTTGTTGGTTGAAGAGCGTGGCAAGTTCACCGACCGTCATCCCGTGCCGTGCAGGGATTGGGTACATGCCGACAAATGACGCAAACGCCGGGTCGAGCAGGGCGCCTTCCACGATCTCGCCGCCGATCGGATTCGGCCGGTCGAGCACCACGAACGGGATCCCCTTCTTCGCCGCGGCTTGCATCGACAGCGCCATGGTCGAAACGTACGTCCACGTGCGTCCGCCGACTTCCTGGAGGTCATAGACCAAGAGGTCCACGTCCTTCAACATTTCGGTCGTCGGACCGAGATCTTCGCCCATGTAGAGGGAGTAGATCGGCACGCCGGTCTTTTCATCGACATCATCGGCGACCCTGACACCCGCCTCGATGGTGCCGCGAATACCATGCTCCGGCGCCAGCAGCGCCACGAGTTGCAGGTCGTCGTGTTGCGCGATCAGATCAATGTCCGGGGTGCGCGACCGGTCGATCCCCGTGTGATTGGTGATGAGACCAACCCGCTTGCCCCGCAGCGCTGGCGGCAGATCGGTGAGGAAGACCTCGATGCCGGGGCGTACGGCCTCCTCGGCGCCGAGACGTACGGCTATCGTGTTGGTTGTCTGCGCCGGCGGGGCGCCGGATGACGACGCGGGCACTTGCGTCTGCGCGCAGGAGGCGAGCAAAGCGGATGCTGCCAGGGCGCTGAGCATAAGTGGTGTGAATCTGGCACGTGCAGACAACATCTGTGCACTGTATCTGCGTCCACGCAGGACGAGGACTTGAACCCGCGACGGACCCGAAGGTCCGGCCTCGAACGAAATAGGTGTCGGCGGTCACGCAATTCCCGAGGGGTAGCCGTCATGTAATTCCCCAGGTTGGGAGCTGCTGCTGTGAGGGTGACGGGGGTTGGCGACGGCTTGTCAGGCGGTAGTGGCGCCGGGTCGTTTCCCGGGTGCTGTATGTCGGCCGGATCGAGCATCGCGCACACGTATATCGCCCCGAATAACTGTCACAGTGACAAAACGGGTACGACTATCACCGATCGACTCTGGCTCATTTCCAAGGCGCCTGGCACGCACCACATCGTTGGGTGCATGGATCGCGAAGGTGCCCCGTTGGTATTCATGCATGTAGAGGCGGACCTGGGTGATCATCGTCGGGTTGGTGCCATCCGCGCGCAAGGCTCTCAAGAACATCCGCTCGGGAGCGTTCGTGTAACTCACCGGCCGCCCCAGAGCCCGACCGATGGTTTCGGCGATCTCAACGTTGCTCAACAGTTTCGGGCCCGTGGGCCGGTATCTGCGCCCGGCGTGGGTCGCCGGATCGGCCGAACATGCCACCGAGACTGCTGCGACGTCCTCGTTGGACGGAGGTGCGTTGCCTTTGAGCTCTGGTGGGCCGAGTCGCATCGTAAGCTTCCCGAGTTGCGCCGTGGCTGCGCGACTTGAGAAGTAGTTGTCAGCGAAAAAACCCATGTCGGTGATCGTGTGGGTGGTTTCCGGGAGTGCCCCGATCAGCCGATCCAGCAGCCATGCCTCTCGGGTCGTGAAGGCGACGTGGTCGTAGGCCGACAGTCACTGGCTCCGTGTCACCACGTGTTCCAGCTGAGCCTCATGGGCTGCGGTCACAAAGACTGCGGCGAAGTGCGCAGTATTGGGGCCCGGTGGAGGGCACACGTAGGCGCGTTGCACGTCCTTGAGGGCAACTGCACTAAAGAAACTATTGGCGGTGGCGGTGGGGGTGCCTTCTTTTAGTGCGAACCCAGCTCGGGTCGATATTCGGACTCACCCCCAGCCCGGCGCTGTCGGGCAAAATACTTCCCGATGACATCCTCGCTGGGCGATGTGCTCGCCACGTTGCAGCTACATCGGTCGAACCCGAGGCTTTTCGTGGGCCAGCAGCTCCCCGCTCCGGCCAACCACATCCTCGGCGGACACATCTCCGCGCAGGCGTTGATGGCAGCCAGCCAGACGGCGCCAGGCCGAGCGCCACACAGCGCGCACACGTACTTCCTTCGGCCCGGCGACTCCCGGCTGCCGGTCGAGTTCGATGTGGCCGATCTCCAAGAGGGCCGAACATTTTCGGCGCGCCGGGTCACCGCCCGCCAGGACGAGCAAATCCTGCTCGAAGCGATGTCATCCTTCAAGGCCCCCGGTACGGGGCCTGCTCCGATCCGCTACCAGCCATCGATGCCGGCAGTGCCGCAGCCAGAGTCATTGCCCTGGGTGCCGCCCCATTATGCGGAGTCCGAAGAGGTCTCCGCGGGGGAGTCGGCAAGCCTACGGTGGTTTGAGCGCCGGGTCGTCGATGCGGAGAAGTTGCCACCTGCCCGGTCTCGGATCTGGTGGCGACCGGACGGCGACGTTCTTGAGGATCCGGTGCTCGCGGCGACTCTGGTGGCCTACCTTTCGGCGGTGACGTTGACTGAACCGACGCACGCGCCTCGTGGAAGTATCGACGGTTCGGCCATGCGCGATCATTCAGTGTGGTTTCACGTGCCGGCTGTGTTGTCGGATTGGCTTCTCTACGAACAGTCTTCACCCAGCAGCTCTGATTCGCTGGCGCTGGCCAGCGGCACGATGTTCAACCGAGACGGCGACTTGTTGTGCACCGCAAAACAGGAGATGTATTTCCCGCCGCCGCGGCGCTGACACGCCCAGCTTGTCGCTACTGGCAAAATACGGCAATGATGAGTGCGGAGCGAACGCCGCGAAGCGGTGATTTCCCGGTGCACTGGCCGGTACTGACCCGATGGACCGACAACGATATGTTCGGCCACCTCAACAACGCGGTGTACTACGCGTTGTTCGACACGGCAATCAACGCATGGATCAACACCACCACCAACACCGACCCTCTGGCTGCTGCGTGGCTCGCGGTGGTGGCTGAGTCCGGATGCCGGTACTTCTCGGAACTGACATTCCCCGACGCACTCGCGGTGGGCTTGGCCGTCGAACGCCTCGGGCGTACCAGCGTCACCTACCGGCTCGGGGTTTTCCAAACACCGCCCGATTCCGAGGATGCCGACGATCAGCCGGTCGCCGCGGTTGGGCATTGGGTACATGTGTACGTGGACCGCGCGGACCGCAGGCCCGTGCCCATTCCCGAACAAATCCGTGTCCTGCTGGAAAGCGCCCGTATCTCACGGTGAGCGCTGCACATCCGAGCGGGCTCACAGTTCGCCTATGGCGGTGCGTACTTCGGCCAGGGCCTCGAGGTTATCCAGGTATTCCTCGACTGAGGAATGCGCGAAAGCGCCCGGGATGATGGTGGCACCGTGGGCCACGGTCTCGGCGAGGACATCTTGTGTCTGGCGAGGCTCGTTGATCGGATCTAGTTTTTGGGCGGGTGACAAGACCACTTCGAAACCCTCTGGCAGCTCTACCCGTTGCAGCCATTCTTTGGCCTGGGCCGGTGTCACGTTGAACGGGCACCAGCCGTCGGCAAGGGCGACGGCTCGGCGCAAGGAGCGGAGGGTGCGCCCGCCGACCCACATGGGCACGTACTCTTGCACGGCGCACGGATCTACGATCATCCCTTCGTAAGAAAACAAGGCACCGTGATACTTGGGCTCTGGTTTTGACAGCGACGCCCGCAATGCCTTCAATGCATCCTCTGCTCGTGGGCCGCGGTCATCGAACGGCGCCCCGATGAGGTCAAACTCCTGCTCGAGCGTTCCGACGCCGACGCCGAGGATCACCCTTCCGCTGCTGACCTTGTCCAAGGTGCCGTAGCGCTTAGCGATCTCAAGGGGATGGTGGTAGGCGAGCACCAGCACGTTTGTCGCGAAGCGGATCCGCTTCGTACGCGCCGCGAGA
>DAOUYK010000295.1 GCA_030666145.1 Mycolicibacterium sp.
GCGCACGGGATCATGTCGCACCTCGTGCGCGGCGACGACCCGAATCACCCGCTCAACGACCAGCAGGCGCAGCGGTTGACCGACATGGTCGCAATGGCTCGTGGCCTCGGGCTGCGCTTCGATGTGGTGCACCTGAGTAACTCACCAGCAGTCCTGACCCGTCCTGATTTAGCGTTCGACATGGTGCGCCCGGGCATCGCGGTGTACGGGCTGAGCCCGTTGCTCGATCGCGGCGACCTGGGGCTGCGCCCAGCGATGACCGTGACATGCCCGGTGGTGATGACCCGGCCGCTGAAGGCAGGCGACGGCGTGTCCTACGGGCATGGCTGGATCGCCCAGCACGACACGGTGGTCGCGTTGATCCCAGTCGGCTATGCCGACGGAGTCTTTCGGAACTTGTCCGGGCGCATCGAGGTGTCGATCAACGGCAGGCGTTACGCAGGTGTCGGTCGCATCTGCATGGACCAGTTCGTGGTGGACCTCGGCCCAGGCCCGACCGAGGTCGTGGTGGGCGACGACGCAATCCTGTTCGGCCCCGGCGCCCAGGGCGAACCGACTGCACAAGAGTGGGCCGAGTTGTTGGGCACCATCAACTACGAGATCGTCACCAGTCCGCGAGGGCGCATCGTCAGGAGCTACCGCGGCGGACCTGAGGAGCAATTGGGCGACGGCAGGGGCGGATCTCGGTGAGCGCTCGAGCTGGGTGGTTGGCCGGCGCGGCTGGTGCGTCGGCCGTCGGTACCGCCGCGGGGGCCTCGGTGACCCGGTCGCTGCGCCGCCGAGCCATCGATTACGACCCGCACCGCGACGAGGATTTCGAGCTGCTCGACGCAGACCGCAGCTGCGTGGTCACCACACCCGACGGAGTTCCGCTTGCGGTGCGTGAGGTGGGCCCCGAGGATGCGCCGCTGACCGTGGTGTTCGCCCACGGCTTCTGTCTGCGTATGGGTTCGTTTCACTTCCAGCGAGCGCGGCTCTCCGAGCATTGGGGCCCGCAAGTACGTATGGTTTTCTATGACCAGAGGGGCCACGGTCAGTCCGGTGAATCGTCGCCGGACACCTACACCGTCGAACAGCTGGGTCAGGATCTCGAGAGTGTGCTGGCCGTTCTGGCGCCACAAGGCCCTATCGTGCTGGTTGGACACTCTATGGGGGGCATGACAGTGCTGTCCCACGCCCGTCAATACCCGCAGCGTTATCCAACTCGGATTGTCGGAGCTGCATTGATTGCCTCCGCTGCAGAAGGGGTTTCACGTTCCCCGCTGGGCGAGATCCTGAAGAACCCCGCGCTGGAAGCGGTACGCTTCACCGCGCGATACGCCCCGAAGCTGATGCACCGGGGCCGCGGCGCGGCGCGCTCGGTGATCGGCCCGATTCTGCGGGCGGGGTCTTTCGGTGGCGAGGAGATCAGCCCCAGTGTGGCGGCGTTCTCTGGTCGGATGATGCACGACACCCCGATCGCTACGCTGGTGGAGTTCCTGCACGCCCTCGAGGTCCACGACGAGACTGAAGGGCTCAGGACGCTCAAAAGGGTGCCGACACTGGTGGCCTGTGGTGACCGCGACCTGCTCACGCCGATGGACCACTCGCAGGAGATGGCCGCCGCGCCGATGAAATCAGAGCTCGTGATCGTCTGTGGTGCAGGCCATCTGGTCCAACTGGAGCGCCCGGAGATCATCGACGAGGCGTTGATCCGGCTTGTCGAACGGGCCACACCGTCCAAGCTCGTCGCGCTGACCCGCCGGGTGCGGGAGCGGGTGCGTACCCGTGGATGAGCGCTCGGGCACAGCTGAACTACTCGTCCCCGAAGACACCATCGCCCTGGGAATCAGGCTCGGTCGCGAAGTCCGTGCCGGCGACGTCGTCGTGCTGTCCGGTCCGATGGGTGCAGGAAAAACTGTGCTCGCCAAGGGGATAGCCCAGGCCATGGATGTTGACGGCCCGGTGATCTCGCCGACGTTCGTACTGGCCCGGGTGCACCGAGCGCGCTGCGCGGACGCACCCGCCATGGTGCACGTCGATCTGTACCGGCTGCTGCATCAAGGGTCAGTGGATCTGCTCGGTGAGCTGGATTCACTAGACCTTGACACCGACCTCGAGGACGCCGTCGTGGTCGTCGAATGGGGAGAAGGGGTCGCCGAACGACTCTCGGACAGCCACCTCGACATCCAGCTTGAGCGCGCACCGGACACCGATGTCCGCACCGCGATCTGGCAATGGAGCCGGCCGTGAGCAGACTGCTGCTGGCGATCGATACCGCCACACCCGCTGTCACGGCAGGGATCGTCCATCTCGTCGGCGATGTCGTCCAAGTCCTTGCCGAGCAGGTGACCATTGACACTCGCGCGCACGCCGAGCGCCTCACCCCCAATATCGTCGGGGCGCTGAGCGACGCGAAGGTGGCAGTCGATCAGCTCGGCGCCGTCGTGGTGGGTTGCGGACCCGGCCCGTTCACCGGGCTCAGGGTTGGTATGGCGACCGCGGCCGCGTTCGGGCATGCCCTCGGTGTCCCGGTGCGTTCGGTATGCAGTCTCGACGCGATTGCCGTCGACACCAGGGGCGAAGTGCTGGTGGTCACCGATGCCCGGCGTCGCGAAGTGTACTGGGCGCGCTACCGCGACGGCGTGCGGGTCGACGGTCCGGGTGTGAACGCGGCGCCCGACGTGCCCCGGGGTGCGGAGGCGGTCGCGGGGTCGGCCGAACATGCGGCATTGTTCGATCTCCCGCGGCTGGCGCCGGTCTATCCGGACGCGGCGGGTCTCGTTCGCGCCGTGCCGGATTGGACGAGCGTGCCCGCGCCTTTGGTCCCACTGTATTTGCGTAGACCAGACGCCAAGCCGCAGGCAGTGGTGCGGTGAGCACTACCACTAGCGCACAGTTCGGCCCGCTGAGGCCCGGTGACGCGGCACGGTGTGCGGAACTGGAGGCCCAATTGTTCGACGGTGACGATCCGTGGCCAGAGCGGACGTTCCTGGCTGAGCTCGCCGCTAAACACAATCACTATGAAGCCGCGCGCGTCGACGGCAGACTGGTCGGGTATGCCGGCATCGCCCGGTTGGGCCGGATCCGGCCCTACGAGTTCGAGATTCACACCATCGGAGTCGACCCTGCCAATCAGGGGCTGGGCATCGGTAGGCAGCTATTCCTGCGTCTGTTCGAATTCGCCGGTGATGGAGAGATTTTCCTGGAGGTGCGCACCGATAACGCGGCGGCCATCGCCCTGTATGAGAGCGAAGGCTTCACCAGGGTCGGTGTGCGCAAGCGCTACTATCGCGTCAGCGGCGCGGACGCCTACACCATGAAACGACAGCGGCGATGATCATCCTGGCCATCGAGAGTTCCTGCGACGAAACAGGTGTCGGCATTGCCGAACTCGGCGACGACGGGACGGTCACGCTGCTAGCTGATGAGGTGGCATCCAGTGTGGACGAGCACGCTCGTTTTGGCGGTGTGGTGCCGGAGATCGCCTCCCGCGCGCACCTGGAGGCCCTCGGGCCGACGATGCGCCGTGCTCTGGGGGTCGCCGGCGTCGACCGGCCCGACGTCGTCGCGGCTACCATCGGGCCAGGCCGGGCCGGGGCGCTGCTGGTCGGAGTTGCTGCAGCCAAGGCGTATTCGGCGGCGTGGCAAGTGCCGTTCTACGCGGTCAACCATCTGGGTGGGCACCTGGCCGCCGATGTCTTCGATCACGGCCAGCTGCCCGAGAGTATCGG
>DAOUYK010000075.1 GCA_030666145.1 Mycolicibacterium sp.
GTTGGCTTGATCACTCTGTCATTGGGTAAGGTGTCCACCGTGTCAGCCCGCCTGGAGCTCGTGCTCACCAAGCGCCGCGCAGTCGACCTGTGCCGCGTCGCGGGTTGTTGTTGTTGCAGCTGCTGAGTAGCGCGCCCTTTCTTCGCGCCACACTCTGCGAACGGCCCTTTGGGGCCTGCCGCGCACAGCCATTCCACACAACAGGAGGGCAGTTATGTCGAGCATCATCACCGACACCCGTCCGAGCAACGCAGTATCGGCGCAAGTGTACGTGCGGGGACCCCGCTTCGTTGCGTGGGTTACCACCGTCGTCCTGGTCATGCTCATCCTGGGCGTCGCAGAAGCCAACGCGACCGACGTCATGAACTGCGACGACCCCAAGGTCACCTGCTCACCCAGGTCGGCCGCCGAGACGTGTGCGGCGCCGGGGAGGTGCTCCCAACACAAGTTCGATGGTGCCTTCAACTCGGGGCACGCCATTCCCGGCACCGGTATCTTTTGAGTTGGGATCTTTGTGAGTCAAGATCTTGCCGCGCTGCTGACGTCCACATCGAGTTCGACTGTCGCGGCCGGGATTCTGGGTGTGCAGGCCGTGGTGTTCGCGGGCGGCATCGGTCAGCGCCGCGATACGTCCGCCGTAGGTGCACCCACCGCCTGAGATCCCACATTCCCAAACGCATTTGAATAGCAATCGAAAGGATTCCCACATGGCACGCTCTGATGTTCTGGTCACAACTGACTGGGCCGAGAGCAATCTCGACGCCCCGAGGACCGTTTTCGTCGAGGTCGACGAGGACACCAGCGCATACGGCACCGGACACATCCCGGGGGCGATCAAGCTGGACTGGAAGACAGATCTGCAGGATCAGGTAAAGCGCGACTTCGTCGACGCCAGGCAGTTCTCCAAGCTGCTGTCCGAACGTGGCATCGCCAACGACGACACCGTGATCCTCTACGGCGGCAACAACAATTGGTTCGCTGCGTATGCGTACTGGTATTTCAAGTTGTACGGCCACCAAGACGTGAAGCTGCTCGACGGTGGGCGCAAGAAGTGGGAACTGGACGCCCGCCCGCTGTCCTCCGATGCAGTCACCCGACCAGGGACGAGCTACACAGCCAACGACCCCGACAACACCATCCGCGCGTTTCGCGACGAGGTAATCGCCGCGATCGGCGTTACGAACCTGGTTGATGTCCGTTCCCCTGACGAGTTCTCCGGCAAGATCTTGGCTCCGGCACACCTTCCGCAGGAGCAGAGTCAGCGTCCCGGCCATATTCCCGGCGCGATCAATGTGCCGTGGAGCAAGGCCGCCAACGAGGACGGCACCTTCAAGTCCGACGAGAACCTTGCCAAGCTGTACGCCGAAGCAGGTCTGGACGGCGGCAAAGAGACCATCGCCTACTGCCGCATCGGTGAGCGCTCGTCGCACACCTGGTTCGTGCTGCAGGAGCTGCTGGGACACACCAACGTCAAGAACTATGACGGCAGTTGGACCGAATACGGCTCCCTGGTGGGAGCCCCGATCGAGTTGGGAAGCTGATTATGTGCTCTGCACCGAAGCAAGGATTGACCCTGCCCGCAGGGGTGGACCTCGAGAAAGAGACTGTGATCACCGGCCGTGTCGTCGACGGCTCGGGTCAGGCTGTGGGAGGCGCATTCGTGCGTCTCTTGGACAGCTCTAACGAATTCACCGCCGAGGTCGTCGCCTCGGCGACCGGCGACTTCCGGTTCTTTGCCGCGCCGGGCACGTGGACGCTGCGCGCGTTGTCCCCGGCCGGCAACGGCGACGCGAGCGTCGCGCCGTCCGGCGCGGGCATCCACGAGGTCGACGTCAAGGTCGCCTGACGACGAAGTCGGTGAGGGACGAGCCGACGAGGAGCCGGGCAATCAAACCCGCCTGACGACGAAGTCGGTGAGGGACGTATGCGGATAATTGGTTATGCCGCGCTGCCAGGCGCGGACGTGGCCAACTCCAATGCGCGGTCTGCCGCGGCGACCTCAAGGACCAACGATGAAGATCACGATTGCCTACGCAGCAACAACGGCGTTCGCGGCAGTTGCTCTGGCAACTGCGCCTGCGGCCCTCGCGGACCCGGAGGATGATTTCCTCGCTCTGATCGCCCAAGGCGGCATCACATGGCCGTCGGAGAAAACCGCTCAGGTCATCGAAACCGGCAAGGCCGTATGCGGGGACTTCGCGAAGGGTGCCTCCTTCGAGCAGGAGGTCACCGACCTGACAAGCGTGACCTCCTGGTCGGACTATCGGGCCGGCTACTTCATCGGCGCCGCCACAGCTGCGTTCTGCCCCGAGTATGACGACAACGTCAGCTGACCTCTCCGACCTCTCCACGTCGAGCCTCCCGGCGGCTAGACTCCGTGCCGTGGTCCTGTTCTTCGAGATAATGCTCGTCGCGGCCGTTGTGGTCATCACGTGGTTCGCGCTGTACGCGGTTTACCGTCTCATCACCGACGAGTCGTGACCTCCGGCGGGGGAGACCGCGGCGACCCGGGGTTGAGATCCGGCGACGAGGCGGTCGCCGCAGCTGCCGAGCGTGCAAGGGAAACTGCCGCGCGCAATATCCCAGTGTTCAGAGACCTTCCCGGGACCGCCGACACGGCAAATCTGCGAGACGGCACGAACCTCAACGATGCCCTGCTGGCGCTGCTGCCGCTGGTAGGTGTTTGGCGCGGCGACGGCGAAGGCCACGACGCCCACGGCGACTACCGGTTCGGCCAGCAGATCGTCGTGTCCCATGACGGCGGCGAGTATCTCAACTGGGAGGCTCGCTCCTGGCGGTTGAACCCGGACGGCGAGTACGACCGGCCTGCACTGCGCGAAGCTGGATTTTGGCGTTTCGTCGACGACCCGAACGATCCAGGCGAGTCGCAGGCGATCGAATTGTTGTTGGCGCACTCGGCCGGCTACGTCGAGCTGTTCTACGGTCGTCCGCTCAACCAGTCGTCCTGGGAGCTGGTCACCGATGCGCTCGCCCGCAGCAAGTCGGGCGTGCTCGTCGGCGGAGCCAAAAGGCTCTACGGCATCATCGAAGGCGGCGACCTCGCCTATGTCGAAGAACGTGTCGACGCCGATGGCGGGCTGGTACCCCACCTGTCCGCGCGCCTGTCAAGGTTCGTTGGCTGATGAGGCGGTGGGCGATAGCGACGGTGCTGGCTGCGGCGGCCGGTGCGGGCGCGTGTTCGCCACCGGGTGAAAGCCCCTCCGAGGCGCCACGGCCGACGGCGCCCTCGTCGACTTCCGTGGCACCCAGCGCCGGTCACGGCTCGCTCGCGCAATGCTTGAGCCAGCATGGGGCGCCCGCACCACCGGGACCCGCGACCGGGCCTCCCCCCGGCGTCGACCCAGCGACCTGGGAGAAGGCCATGGCGGAGTGCTCGTCACTGGCGCCCGGACCGGTCGGCCCATGAGCTGCTCCAGGCATGGAGCGGCCCCCGAACCTATGTACCAGATCGGACAAGATCGAAGGGCTCGGGGGCCGGGTGGATGCGGGGATTTCGCCAGCGCGCACAGGTGCGTCAACGTATCCCGGCGCTGCTAGCTCGCAGCCACCTCACATGTCCATGGACTAATCAAGTTGTCGGACCACCTCCTTCCCTGTGTATCCGCGAACTTACTCGCGCTTCGTCAGCGCGACAACCGATTTAACATCTCAGCGGTCACTCAAGATCGCGGTGTCGATCAGGCCGGCGATGTCGGCTGCCAACGGTGCCGGGGCGAGCGCCGAGCCGTCGAGCGTGTGCACCCGCGCCGCCAGCGTGATGCTCGACACGAGCCAAACGCCTTGGGCAGCAACCAGATCCGCGGGCCTGAGAGCGCGATAATTGCAGCTATAGCCCTTGTCCCTGGCCACCTCGAACAAGGCCTGTTGGGTAGTGCCACGCAGGATCGGGTACCAGGGCGGCGGCGTCAACAGGCAGGGGCTGCCATCAGGTGACGATGTTGCGATGACGACGGTGGACCGCGGCCCCTCCAGGATGTAACCGTCGGTGCTGACGAAGACGACGTCTCCGGCGCCGCGGCGCTCCGCGTGCCGCAACGCTGCCATGTTCACCGCATACGACAGGGTCTTGGCGCCCGCGAGGAGCCATGGCATCTTGTCGATCCCGCCGGCAGCAAGGCCGCGATCCAGGGTCAGCGCTGCCACCCCGCTGCGGCGGACGTCGGCCACTCTGGGCGGCACGGGGCCGATCGTGACGTATGCAGTGCCGTTCCCAGCCGAGCCAGCTTCCCGGCCGCGGCTGCACACCAACCTGAGCACGCCCTCGTCACCACCGTCGGCGAGCCAGTGGTCCACTGCGGCCGCCACCGAGGAACGCCACCTTGGTAGGTCCGGGGCGGGCAGGTCCAGCAGCTGCGCAGAGTGCGTTAATCGCGCCAGGTGCGGTTCGAGTAGACAAGGTCGGCCGTCACGGACGAGCAGGGTTTCGAAGATTCCGTCGCCGCGCACGGCCGCCAGATCGTCAGCGTGAAGTAACGGTGCGCGCGGATCATGCTGCTGCCCGTCGAGAGTGACCACAACCCCCATGAGCCGCAAGGGTAGCCCGAGCTACGAGCGCAACGACCGTAGAGTTGACCTATGTCTTCGACCACTTCCGGGGTACCGGCTCCCACCACCGGACCCGACGCCGGCGCCATCTGGCATTTCGGCGACCCGCTCGGCGAACAACGGGCTGCCGTGGAAGGCGCGGTCGTGGTCGACCGCTCGCATCGGGCCGTGCTGTCGCTCACCGGCACTGAGCGCAAGTCCTGGCTGCATAGCCTCACAACCCAGCATGTCAGCGAACTCCCCGACGGCGCGGTAACCGAGAATTTGAGCCTCGACGGTCAGGGCCGGGTCGAGGATCACTGGTTGCAGACTCAGCTGGACGGTCTGACAATTCTCGATACCGAACCGTGGCGTGGCCAGGCGCTGCTGGCGTACCTGCGTCGGATGGTGTTCTGGGCCGATGTCGCCGTCGAGCCCGCCGATCTGGCGGTCTTGTCACTGCTTGGGCCGCAGCTGGTCGAGCCGCCCGTCCTCGACGTGATCGGTATGTCTGCGCTACCGGCCGAAGGAACTGCGGAAGCCCTCGCAGAGGGCGGTTTCGTTCGACGATTGTCGGGCGCGGACGTCGAGGTTGACGTGGTCGTGCCACGGACCAGAGCCGCCATCTGGCAGAACAACCTGGCCGCGGCCGGAGTTCGGCCCGCCGGTGTGTGGGCCTACGAAGCCCACCGGGTCGCGGAGTGTCGTCCCCGCCTCGGCGTCGACACCGACGAACGCACGATCCCCCACGAAGTCGGCTGGATCGGGCCCGCCGTGCATCTGGACAAGGGGTGCTACCGCGGCCAGGAGACGGTCGCGCGAGTCCACAACCTGGGTAAACCGCCGCGGATGCTTGTCGTGCTACACCTGGACGGCGACGGTGGCCGTCCCGCGCCCGGGGACCCGCTTCAGTCCGGTGGGCGCACGGTCGGTCGGCTGGGCACCGTCGTGGACCACGTCGACGAAGGAGTAATCGCCCTGGCCCTGCTCAAACGGGGCGTGCCAGCAGACACGGCGTTGACCTCCGGCGGCGAGGTCGAGGTAGCAGCGGTCATCGACCGGGACTCGACGCCGCTGGATACGGTGGTCGGGGCGGGTCGCCTAGCCGTGGAGCGACTGCGCGGCGGCACCAGTTGAAAACGACAGACGAACAGGGCCTGCCAGCGCTCCGGCGACGGGCACGGTAAAGTGTCGACAGGATAATAAACACACTCAGATCGGAGCCGCCTGCTAGTTGGGCCGCTCCGTCATTGCGCGAGGGGGTTCCCCCATGGGCCGCGGCCGGGCAAAGGCGAAGCAGACCAAGGTTGCTCGTGAGTTGAAGTACAGCTCACCGCAGACCGATTTCGAGCGGCTTCAGCGCGAGCTGTCGAACGCTCCCGACGATGACCGCATCAACGGCGGCGACGTGCCGTCCGACGATGGCCGGTCGGATGAGGACGAGTGGCGGCCGTAGCCCGGATCGACGCCGCCCTCAGAACCTGACGCCGCCCTCAGAACCTGGGGTGCTGGCTGACCAGCACCGCCCGCGCAGCGCGCTTGCTGCCCTTCTTGATTGTGCCCAGGGTCCAGCAGTTCAAGTGACGCGCTGTAAGCACTGCCAGCGCACGATCGGTGTCCTCCCGGGCGACGACAGCGACCATCCCAACACCCATATTGAACGTCTTCTCCATCTCGGCACGCTCGATGCGGCCGCGCTGGGCGATCATGCCGAACACCGGTACCGGCGTCCACGTGCCCCGGTCCAGCTCGGCTACCAGCCCGTGCGGCATGACTCGCTCAAGATTACTGGCCAGCCCGCCACCAGTGATATGGCAGAAAGTCCGCACCTGTGTCTCGGCGGCCAACGCCAGACAGTCCCTGGCGTAGATGCGGGTCGGTTCCAGCAGCTCCTCGCCCAGGGTGCGCCCGAACTCTTCGACGTGCCCGGCAAGGTTCATGTGATCGATCTCAAGTAGCACATGGCGCGCCAGTGAGTATCCGTTGGAGTGCAGCCCGGTAGATGCCATAGCGATGATGACATCGCCGGGCCTTACGCGGTCGGGGCCCAGGACGTCGTCGGCCTCAACGACCCCGATGCCGGTGGCGGAGATGTCGTAGTGGTCGGGGGCCATCAGCCCGGGATGCTCGGCTGTCTCACCACCGAGCAGAGCGCACCCGGCGAGAACACAGCCGTCGGCGATGCCAGACACGATCTGGGCGACCCGTTCGGGGACCGTTCGCCCGACCGCGATGTAGTCCTGCAGGAACAAGGGCTCCGCGCCGCACACTACGAGGTCGTCGACAACCATCGCGACGAGGTCGATACCGACGGTGTCGTGCTTCTCCATGGCCTGCGCAATCGCGAGCTTGGTGCCCACGCCGTCAGTCGAGGAGGCCAGCAGCGGTTCGCGGTAGCCCCCGCGAAGCGCGAACAGCCCGGCGAACCCTCCTAGGCCACCGCGCACCTCGGGCCTGGTGGCCTTCTTGGCTAGCGGCTTGAAGAGTTCGACGGCGCGGTCACCAGCCTGGATGTCCACACCTGCCGACGCGTAGGAAATGCCGTGTTGTTCGGCGCGCTCGGTCATCGACTGCAAGGCTACCCCGCCGTTTCCCGGCGAACCGCGCCCACTATCTGTTGGCTTATGACAACCTAGCCGGCATGAATTCTCTGCGCCGATGCACGGTAAGCGCGCTGGTGACGTCGCTGGCCGTCGCGGCTGCCTCACTCACCGGGGCAGCGACCGCGTCGGCCACACCGTCGACCGGCGTGCAGGCCGACGTCCTGTCGCAGAACACCGTCGACGGTATCGACTACATCACCCGCGAGATCACCATCGCCCCCGGCGGCAGTACCGGGTGGCACTATCACGATCCGACCGTATACGGCGTTATCCGGGCGGGCACCCTGACATGGACGCCGGCGAGCTGCCTGGCCGAGGACGTTTATCCAACCGGTTCCGCGATCGCCGAGCACAGCGGGGCCGACCATATTCACCTCGGCCGCAATCTCGGCAACGAGCCGTTGGTGTTGTGGGTGAGTTACGTCGCGCCGGCCGGGACACCGGCCGCAGTGAGCGTCCCTGATCCCGGTTGCGGGTTTGCCTGACCCGAGCGACATCCGTCCACCATCAGATACCTGCTGCACAGCTGGTCTGCCTGGTGTGGTCTGCCTGGTGATCGCCGAACGCCGCGACATGTAGGTCGGTATGGTTGGTTTCGGGTTTTCGTCTTGTGGTTGAACGACGATCGACGACGTCGGTTTATCCGTTCGATACCCGGGGCCAACGGTAGGCGAAGGTTGGGCGTGATCGACAGGCGAGGCTTCCTGGTGCTGGCGGCTGGGGTGGCGGCGGCGTGTTCGTCCCGCCCGGCGGATCCTGCGGTATCTACCCAGGTACCGGCCGACACCGTCGAGTTCGCATTCCAGCCCGTGGCAACTGAACTAGACCTGGGCGGCGTGACGATTAACACATGGGCTTATGGCGATCGGCTGCCTGGCCAAGAGATCCGCATCCGCAAAGGCCAGACGGTACGAGCGACTGTGACGAACCGGCTTCCGGATGTAGGCACCACTATCCACTGGCATGGCCTGGCAATCCCCAACGGGATGGACGGTGTTCCCGTGCTGACCCAGCCTGCCATCGAGCCGGGCCAGAGCTTCACCTACGAGTTCGGCCCGCCCGATTCGGGAACTTACTACTATCACTCGCACGTCGGCCTGCAATTGGACCGTGGCCCCTACGGCCCGCTGATCATCGAAGATCCCACGGAGGGAAACGATTACGACGAGGAACTAGTTGTGGTGCTCGACGACTGGATCGACGGCCTCGGCACCAATGTCGACGAGGTCTTCGCTAACCTGGTGAAGACCGGCATGCCCAGTATGGGCGACATGGGACCCAATGCGGGCGTTACTCCGTCCCGGCCACTAGGCGATGACGGCGGCGACGTGAAGGACCCCTATTTCCTGATCAACGGCAGGGTCACCACCGACCCGCAAGTGATGGATTACCGCGTCGGACAGCGCATCCGGCTGCGCATCATCAATGCCGGATCCGATGCAGCGTTCCGGGTCAGCGTGCCCAACCACACCATGACGGTTAAGCATACCGACGGATGCCCGGTGGTCCCCAGCCAGACCGAGTCTGTGATCCTGGGCCAAGGCGAGCGGGTGGATGCGACGATCACGCTGACCTCCTCGGTGCCGCTGGTTGCCGCGGCTTGCCGCAAGGACGGATACGGGCAGATCAACATGCGGGTAAACAGTGCTGCCAGCTCGGTGAAGGTCGACGAATACGTCGCGGCGCTGCGGAATCAGGCTCCCTTGGATACGGCCACCCTGACAGCCGCTCCGGAAGTCGACCTGCTGCCAGCCGATCCAGACCAGGTCATCGACATGCGAATGGGCGGGCCTGGAAAAGGCTACGTCTGAACAATCAACGGCAAGTCCTACGATCCGCCCAACGACGGCTATGCGGTGAAACCAAATCAACGAGTACGTATCCGCTACATCAACGAAACGGACATATTCCACCCGATGCATCTGCACGGAGTTACGTTCCAGGCGATGCGCTCCGGCAGCGAGCAGGGGAACGCAGGTCGATTGAGCCCGGCAGCGCGAAAGGACACCGCTCTTGTCGCTCCGCTGGAAACGGTGGACATCGACTTCGACACACACAACCCCGGCCGGTGGATCACCCACTGCCACAACACTTACCACTTGGATTCGGGTATGGCGACCTTCATCTACTACGAGTAATCGGCGAGAAACTCAGGCTGCCACAAAGTCATTAGCCCACGGGCCGTCTGGCAGGTTAAACGCTGTTGGGACAACAGAGCCGCGCAAGCCCATTGCGATCAGGTTCAGGGGCGACGAATCGCCGAGACGTTGTCGTTGTCGACTTGAATCGGGATTCCCGTCCGGGCGGCGGTCTCCAGCATGTGCTCGATGACGTTCTTGCCCAGCGCGGTCTCCCCGGGCAGCTCGATTGGATAGTTGCCGTCGAAGCAGGCCGAGCACAGCCGCGATGCGGGTTGCTCGGTGGCAGCGATCATGCCCTGTGTGCTGATGTAGCCCAGTGTGTCGGCGCCGATAGCGCGGCGAACCCCGTCGAGCATCTCGTGCTCGTCGGCCGAGTTGCTGGCCGCATTGGCAATGAGCTCCGCGGGCGTAGCGAAGTCGATGCCGTAGAAGCAGGGCCACTTGACTGGCGGCGACGCGATCCGCACATGCACTTCCACGGCACCGGCCTCACGCAGCATCCGGATCAACGCCCGCTGGGTGTTGCCACGGACGATCGAATCGTCGACGACGATCAGGCGCTTGCCGCGGATCACTTCCTTGAGCGGGTTGAGCTTCAGTCGAATACCCAGTTGCCGAATCGTCTGGGAGGGCTGGATGAAGGTGCGCCCGACGTAGGCATTCTTCATCAGACCTTGCCCATAGGGGATTCCCGAACCCTGCGCGTAACCGACCGCGGCCGGAGTGCCTGACTCGGGGACCCCGATCACCAAGTCAGCGTCAATCGGCATCTCTGTGGCCAGCCTGCGACCGATCTCTACCCGGGTGGCATGCACCGAGCGGCCCGCCAACACACTGTCCGGCCGGGCGAGGTAGACGTACTCGAAGACGCAACCCTTGGGCGTCGGGTTGGCGAAGCGCGTGGAACGCACACCGTCGGCATCGATGGCAAGCAGTTCGCCCGGCTCGATGTCGCGGACGAACGCCGCACCGACGATGTCGAGTGCCGCGGTTTCGGATGCGACGACCCAGCCGCGGTCTAGCCGGCCCAGCGACAGCGGCCGCACACCGTAGGGGTCGCGCGCGGCGTAGAGGGTGTTCTCGTCCATGAAGGTCAGGCAGAAGGCTCCGCGGACAGTCGGCAGCAGTTCGAGAGCGGCCTGCTCAAGGGTGGAGTCCGCTGCGCCGTGCGCGAGCAGAGCACCCAAAATGTCGGAATCGGTGGTGGCGGTGACGGCGCCGCGATTGCCTATCAATCCCGCCTCGCGCGCATGCGCGGTCAGTTCGGCGGTGTTGACTAGATTTCCGTTGTGGCCGAGTGCCACACCGGTGCCCGCGGCGGTGTTGCGGAACACCGGCTGAGTGTTCTCCCAGGTAGTGGATCCGGTCGTGGAATAGCGGCAGTGTCCGACGGCGACGTGACCCGGCATCGCAGCCAGTGTCTGCTCGTCGAAGACCTGGCTCACCAGCCCCAGATCCTTGAACACCAGAACCTGCGATCCGTCGGCAACAGCGATGCCCGCAGCTTCTTGCCCCCTGTGTTGCAGGGCATACAGGCCGTAATAAGTGAGCTTCGCCACTTCTTCGCCGGGCGCCCAGACCGCGAATACGCCGCATTCTTCCTTCGGCTCGTGTTCGTCCTGTGCTGGCTGCTCGGCGGTCACGATCAGGCTGCTCCCCAGGGGCTGTGGCTGACGCGGCCCAGTGTACGGTCCACGGCTGCGAAACGCTGAATCAGCAGTCGGTGTCGCCTCGAAAACGAGACTACGGGGCGATTCACCAATCCCTGTCGGTCAAACCCCTTGATGGGATGTCGTTTTCAACCCACCAGGTCGGCCACGGATCAGGCTGGGTCGGGTAGTATGACCAGCGGCAATACCCGGGCGATCTCGGCTGCCCGTGTGCCTGACACCTGTATCGCGCCGTCGGCGACGGCGTCTGTGAAGGCGAGCAGGCCGGTCGCCACAAGTAGCCAGGTGCGCGGATCGGTCTGGACCACGTTGGGCGGGTTACCGCGGGTGTGCTTTGGACCCGGGATGCATTGCACGGCAACGAAGGGCGCGATCCGGACCTCGACGGCAGCTCCTGGCGCCAGAGTCGCCAGGGTTCTGGCGGTGGCGCGCACGGCATCACCAAGCGCTGCGCGGTCGGGGTGACGCAGGCAGTCATCGTGCAGCCACTCACCCACCGCCGCCACCGCGGCACGGGTCTTCACCGGATCGGCTCTGCGGCGGGCGGTCATAATCTTAGGGTCCCAAAGCGTCCATCGACCCCGACGACCCCCTTCCCGGCACACTTGACATCCCCCCGAACTCTTCATACATTCATACGAAACATGGGTGAATGTATGAAAAGGATCGACGATGACACTAGGTAAGTCCGCGGTGGTCCTGGGGGGCAGTATTGCCGGCCTCTGCGCGGCCGGCGCCTTGGCCGACTACTTCGACCACGTGGTGGTGCTTGAACGCGACGTACTCCCCTCCGATGCCGAGCATCGACGGGGCGTTCCGCAAAGCAAGCACCCGCACTGGCTGCTGAACTCGGGACGCCGGGCGATTGACTCGCTGTTTCCTGGCTTCGTAGAAGACATCCTCGCCTCGGGTGGACTGCTTCTCACACCGACGTTCGACTCGGCTTACCTGGATCAAACCGGATGGTCTGCTCGCAAGAAGTCCAAAATGGACACGATCTACAGCTCGCGCATCCTGATCGAGCGAGTCATGCGCGACAAGGTGCGGGCACTGCCGAACGTCACGATTCGAGAAGACGTAGCCGTGCAGGGCCTCGAGTACCGGAATGCGGGCAAACCAGGAGGCGGTATCAACGGCGTCCATTTCCAGGCGGGCCAGGCCCCGCCGGAAGTGATTCGCACCGACCTCGTCATCGACGCCATGGGGCGAGGCTCATCAGTGATCAACTGGCTCGAGGCCGCCGGTTGGCCAACAGTGCCGGTAAAGACGCTGGACGCCAAGGTCACCTACATCTCGCGCTGGTATGACCTTCCGCCAGAGCAGGAACGCCCCGACTCTTGGTGGTGGCGCCATATCGTGGTCATGCCTGCACAAGACTCTGG
>DAOUYK010000090.1 GCA_030666145.1 Mycolicibacterium sp.
TAGAACTCCCCGCTGGCGATGCCGCGGTCGATCACGTCGCGGACGTGTTCGTAGACCTGGGTCTCCTTCTCCCGGATATAGGCCACCTGATCCTCGGTGAACCATTCCGTGATGTAGGGGCCCTCCTGGAAGTACACCGCAGCACGCTCAGTATTGCTGGCGATGCCGACGAGCAGACGTCGGGTGAAATGGTAGATGGTCTCCCGGGCCGACGCCGACGGGTCGTCGTGGAGCGCGTGAACGGTGAAGTCGGCGGCGCCCTTGTAAATGTCGTAGAGGATCAGGGCCTTGCTGGCGTAGTAGTGGTACACCGTCGCCTTGTTCAGGCCGACCGCATCTGCCACGTCGTCCATGCGGGTGCCGTGGTAGCCGCGCGCGGCGAACAGTTTCGTGGCAACGGCCAACAATTCTTCGCGCCTGGACTTCCCGTTGGAGGTGACGGTTTCAGACATGGCGACTCACTATAGGCAGGGACCGGACGGCGCTCGAAGCGTTTCGGGGGTCAACTAACTGGTTGGTTCAGTTTAGGTGGGCCGTTGCTGTGCCGTCGCGGGTCCGGGCGGTCTACACTCCACCCGAGGGCCAGCACCTAGCCAACAGCTGACGGGGAGGTATCGCGGTGGACCCGAATCCGGATTACGACGCAAGCGACGAGCTAGAGTACGGCATCAACTGGTGGGCGTGGATTCTTCGCGGGGTGTACCCGCCCCCGGCCTATCCCCCGGTCTGACCGCCGCTCAACCCAGACCTACGGTCTGCCACCATACTGCGGGTACGACGGGCCGCAACTTCGACTTCGTTCCAGCCGCGTTGCGCAGCCATAGTGACGCGTTGTGCAGCCATAGTGAGTCGTCCTCTAAGTTCGCTGCGCCAATCCTGCGCTTCGACCGGTTCCCTGTCGGGGGGCCACACGATCGGAGGTTCGGTGACAGCGACCCGGTCACCCGACAAAGGCCGGCTATCTTCGCCGTAATGTTCACCACATCTTCGGCAACGCACCTCATAGCGAAGACGGCCGTACTCCCGCCCGGACCTTGACTCAATGAAGACGTAGTCCGCCACTGACACACATCGCGGACAACGCGCTATACCACTTTCGACGACCATGCTCACACCGAATATCGTGCGACGCCCCCAGGCGTCGCGCCTACCCACACCGAGATGTCGATGCCGGATCGGTGCCGTTTTGAGATCAGCTACAGCGCCTTGAGTTCCTCGATCACTTGGTCGACCGATTTCTTGGCGTCGCCGAACAACATCGATGTGCCCTCGCCGAAGAACAGCGGGTTTTCGATGCCCGCGTAGCCGGAGGACATCGAACGCTTCAAGACGATCACCGAGCGCGCCTCATCGACATTGAGGATCGGCATGCCGTAGATCGGTGAACTCGCGTCGTTGCGGGCGGCGGGATTGGTGACATCGTTGGCGCCGATCACGATCGCGACATCGGTGCGGCTGAACTCACCGTTGATGTCGTCCATTTCCTTCATCGCTTCGTATTCGACGTGGGCCTCGGCCAGCAGCACGTTCATGTGCCCAGGCATGCGGCCGGCCACTGGATGGATGGCGTACTTGACCGCCACACCCTTGGACTCCAGCAGCGAGGCCATCTCCATCACCGCATGCTGGGCCTGGGCGACGGCCAATCCGTAGCCGGGGACGACGATCACCTGATTGGCATAGGCCATTTGGATCGCGGCATCGGCGGCGCTGGTTGCCTTCACGGTGCCTTGGTCGCCCCCGACCGCGGCAACCCCTCCCTGGTCGCCCCCGAACGAACCGAACACGATCGCCGGGATGGACCGGTTCATCGCCACCGCCATCAGGTTGGTCAGGATCGATCCTGACGCGCCGACGATCATGCCCGCGACGATCATCGCGGTGTTGTTGAGCGCTAAACCGGCCGCGGCAGCAGACAACCCGGTCATCGCGTTGAGCAGCGAGATGACCACCGGCATGTCAGCGCCCCCGATGGGGAACACCACGAACAGCCCCATGGTCCCGGCTAGCACCAAGACCACCACGATGGTCCACGGCGCGCTGCCCTGCCCGGCGCTCAGCCCGATAAAGACAGCTGTGGCCACTGCACCGAGCAGCAGCACCACATTTGCGGCCTGAAACAACGTCGCGGACTTGACCAGCGTCTTCTCGACGTTCTTGGGGATCGATTCCTGCAGCTTGAGGAACGCCACCAGCGAGCCCCAGAAGGACACCGAACCGATGATCGCGGCGAATAGCGACCCCACCACGAGCGCAACCGTCGGCGTCTGCTCCGGCGTGAAGTGGGCGAACCCGTCGGTCTCGATGAACTCGGCCCACGCGATAAGGGCGACGGTGCCGCCGCCGACGCCGTTGAACAGCGCCACCAGTTGCGGCATCGCCGTCATCTTGGTTCTCTGAGCCGGCGGCACACCGAGGATCACACCTATGGCCAGGCCGGCTACGATCAGAACCCAGTTGATCGCCGCGGTGTCGCGCACGTGGATGAGGGTGGCCACCACGGCGATACCCATACCGGTGGCGGCGATCCAATTGCCGCGCACCGCGGTCTTGGGGCCGGTCAGCCCCGACAGACCCAGAATGATCAGGCCGAAGGCGACGATGTAGAGCACGCTGACGCCGTAGTCAATCGTCACCGCGTTCACTTGTCGACCGCCTCAGTTTTCAGGGGTTCACGTTTCTTGCCCTTGAACATGCCCAACATCCGGTCCGTCACCAGGAAGCCGCCGATGACGTTGAGTGTGCCGAAGACCAGCGCCACGAAGGCGATGGTGCGAACCCCCCAGCCCGCGTCGTCCGGCAGGCCGCCGAGCACGATCAACGCACCGAGCACGACGATGCCGTGGATGGCGTTGGTGCCTGACATCAGCGGGGTGTGCAAGGTGTTGGGCACCTTGGAAATCACGGCGAAACCGACAAACCCGGCGAGCACCAGGATTGCGAGGTTGGCCAACAGTTGGTCGTACATGTTCAGTTCTCCTCGCGAGTGACGCAGGCGCCTGCGACTACCTCGTCGTCGAAGTCCGGCGCGAGCGCGCCATCGATGATCAACAACTCCAGCAGCGCGGCGAGGTTCTTGGAGTAGAGCTCGCTGGAGTGCTCGGGCATCGTGGCCGGCAGGTTCAGCGGCGAGGCAATCGTGACACCGTGCCGCACAATGGTCTGGCCCGGCTCGGTCAGCTCACAATTGCCCCCGGTCTCACCGGCTAGATCGACCACCACGCTGCCCGCCCTCATCCCCTCGACCGCCGCAGCAGTCACCAACCGCGGCGCCGGGCGCCCTGGCACCAGGGCAGTTGTGATCACCACGTCGAACCCCTTGATTGCGTTCTCCAACTGCTTCTGCTGTTGCGCACGCTCGTCCTCGGACAACTCTCTTGCGTATCCGCCCTCACCGGCGGCAACCACATCGTTCCCATCCAGGTTCAACCATTGCGCCCCTACCGATCGCACCTGATCGGCCACCTCCGGGCGCACGTCATAGCCGGTCGTACGCCCGCCTAGGCGCTTGGCGGTGGCCAGCGCCTGCAGGCCCGCCACCCCTACTCCGAGTACCAGCACCGACGCCGGCTTTACCGTGCCCGCGGCCGTCGTCAACATCGGGAAGAAACGCGTTGACTCCGAGGCCGCCAACACCACGGCCTTATAGCCGGCCACGTTTGCTTGCGACGAGAGCGCGTCCATCACCTGGGCCCGCGAGATGCGCGGGATCGCCTCTACCGCAAAGGCCTGTATACCTGACTGTTTGAGCGCGCCGATCTGGTTTTCGGCGTTACGCGGGGCCAGGAATCCGACGAGTGTCTGGCCGCTGCGCAGCTTGGCGACCTCCTCGGGAGTGGGCGGAGCCACCTTGACCACCACGTCGGCCGACCAGGCATCACCGATGCTCGCACCTGCGTCGGTATAGAGGTCATCGGGCAGCAGTGCGCGTTCGCCGGCGCCTGACTCCACGACGACGTCTATTGCGTTCTTCAGGAGTGCGGCCGCTGCCTTGGGGACCAGGGCGACGCGTCGTTCGTCGGCGCCGGACTCGGCAACAACTCCGACCGTCACCGTCCTCGTATCCCGAGGTGGGGCGGCGGATTCGACTTCTGTCATGGCGACTTAGATCTCTTCTGTCGTATTACTGGTGTCTGGCTCCGCGGGGCATCCGCGGGGCATCCGCGGGGATGCGCCGTGTGATGAGCCACCATAACCGGTGAGCTCGCGGCTTGCCGACATCCTCAAACCCATCGATCGATTGGCCGGTAGGCGGATCCGGCCCGAGCGCCCCAGTCGGAGCGAGTGTCATATCGTGACGTGCATGGACTTCGCGATGTCCGCCAAGGCGCAGGACCACCACGAGCGGTTGACCGACTTCATGACCGAGTTCGTGTTTCCCGCCGAGGAACCCTACGACGCATTCCGTCTGCAGGCCGGAGCCGACGACCACACCGTTCCGCCGGTCGTCGAAGAACTCAAGGCGAAGGCCAGGGAACGTGGCCTGTGGAATCTTTTCCTGCCGTCGGAGTCGGGGCTGACCAACCTGGAGTATGCGCCGCTGGCCGAGCTGTCCGGGTGGAGCATGGAGTTGGCTCCCGAGGCTCTCAACTGCGCGGCTCCCGATACCGGAAACATGGAGACACTTCATCTGTTCGGCACCGCCGAGCAACGCAGGCAATGGCTAGAGCCGCTGCTCAATGGTGAGATCCGCAGCGCGTTCGCGATGACCGAGCCCGCGGTGGCCTCAAGCGATGCCCGCAACATCCAGACCACGATGCTGCGCGACGGTGACGACTATGTGATCAACGGCCGCAAGTGGTGGATATCCGGGGCAGCCGACCCGCGGTGCAAGCTCCTCATCGTGATGGGACGCACCAACCCCGATGCCGCCAGCCATCAGCAGCAGTCGATGATCCTCGTCCCCGTCGATGCACCGGGGGTTGTTATCGAGCGGTCGCTGCCGGTGTTCGGCTGGCAGGACCAGCACGGCCACTGCGAGGTCACATTCGACAACGTGCGGGTGCCTGTGGGCAATCTCCTCGACGAGGAAGGCAGCGGTTTCGCGATAGCCCAGGCCCGCCTGGGGCCTGGGCGGATCCACCATTGCATGCGCGCCATCGGTGTGGCTGAGCGGGCGGTGGCGTTGATGGTCGACCGCGTGCAAACGAGGATCGCGTTCGGCAGACCACTGGCCGAGCAGGGTGTCGTGCAGCAACAGATCGCCCAGTCGCGCAACGCAATCGACCAGGCCCGGCTGCTGTGTCACTTGGCCGCCTGGACCATCGATCAGCATGGCAACAAGAGTCATGCCGCCCGCCAGCTGGTCGCTCAAATCAAAGCGGTGGCCCCGCAGATGGCGTGCGAGGTGATCGACCGGGCGATCCAGGTGCACGGTGCAGCCGGTATATGCGATGACACCCCCCTGGCCCGGATGTACGGCTGGCACCGCGCGATGCGGTTGTTCGACGGACCCGACGAGGTGCACATGCGGACCATCGCGCGCACCGAACTCGGCAAGGAGAAGTCCGCTTTCGCAGCGGCGGTGACGAGCTAGTGGAGCCGGCCGGCAGTCCGCCACCAAAGGAACTGTCCGGCGCGTGGAACTTCCGCGACGTCTCTGAACAGGCCGGTGTCGCACCTGGCCGGTTCTTCCGTGCCAGTGAGCTGTCCAGGCTCGACGGCGCCGGACGCTCCGCGCTGGCGCGCTACGGCATCACCGATGTCGTCGATCTGCGAACCCTGGACGAACTCGAGCGACACGGCACCGGGCTGGTACCTCCTGGAGTAGACATCCACCATCTGCCGTTCGTGGAGAGCGCCGTTTCCGACGGGGAGTCCCCACACGAGCACGCCTTCAAGCGAGTGATGACCGACAAGCCCCCTACTGAGTCGGTAGAACAGGCCGCGGCGCGGTACATGACCGAGGAGTACACGCGGTTCGCCGCCGCCCCGCTCGCTCAGCGTGCCGTGCATCGAGTGGTGACGCTGCTCGGTTCAGGAAATCGGGTGCTGGCGCACTGCTTCGCGGGCAAGGACCGCACCGGGTTCACCATCGCGGTCGTGTTGGAGGCAGCCGGTGTCGGGCGTGATGCGATCATGGCCGACTACTTACGCAGCAACGCCGCGGTGCCACAGCTGCGGGAGAGCATCCTGGCCGCCCTCCGCGAGCGGGCTGCCCAGGTCCCCGAGTTGCTGGACGTCGCCGACGCCAGGCTTACCGACTCGGTGCTGGGCGTACGCGAGGAATACCTCGATTCTGCCCGCCACACCCTGGAAGACGAGTTCGGCTCGCTAGGTGAATATCTCCAGGCGGCAGGGGTCACCGACCGGGACCTCGCTCGTTTGCGCGCCGCACTCACCGACTGATTCGCGCAAGTCAGGACCGCGGGTACGTGTGGGCGCTACACATTTCGATCAGCTGTGGACGACCCAGACGCCGAGCACCCATGCGATCGTCGCCAGCAACGCCCCCGCCAACTCCACTCCGACAGATATCGCCACACCTTTGAGCGCGAGCACGGTGCACACCCACGCACGGGTGAGGTCGCGACGAATGGCCAACTCGGCCGCGAACACCCCGGCCACAAAACCGATGAGCAGACCTATGACCGGGATGACAAAGAAGCCGACGACGCCCGCCGACGCCCCGATCACCAATACCGACGTGCGCACCTGCGCCTGGCGCATGCGTTTCACCGGCCAGGTGTACTTGATGATCTCTGCGACGCCGACAAGCACCGCCGCGATGCCGAACGTCACCCAGGACGCAGCGGTGGCCTCCACGAACGCCCACACGCCGATGGCGGCGATCACCAGCAGCCCGCCCGGCAGCACGGGAACGACGATGCCCACCAGGCCGACGGCGATGGCCAGCGCCACCAGGACGATGCCGACAGTACTCACGTGGCGACCGTCACCACGGCACCGCTGGGTAGGGAAATCTCAACTGCCCTCGGCACGTCTCCGGTGCTGGGCTCAGCCAAGCGTGAACGATGCGCGCTCGGCAGCCCTCAGATCGGTGATCTCGCCCCACCTGCCTGCGACATCGTCCACTGACGGTAGCTCGGAGAAAGTCACACCGGTGTTCTGGAACAGCGCAGCCCGCTGCACTTTCCCGCCGCCAACGATGAACACCGATGCGGTGTCGGGCACTTCCTCGGTGCACAGATAGGCCACCACGGGCGCCACGTACTCAGGTGTCAGTTTCTCGAACACCTCCGGTGGCAGAATGTCCTGCGTCATGCGGGTGGCCGCGATTGGCGCGACGGCGTTGGCCTTGACGTTGTACTTCGCGCCCTCCTGGGCCAGCGTGTTGATCAAGCCCACGAGGCCCATCTTGGCGGCACCGTAGTTGGCCTGGCCAAAGTTCCCAAACAGCCCACTGGTGGAGGTGGCCACGACGACGCGGCCGAATCCGTTCTCCCGGAAGTGCGGCCAGGCGGCGCGGATCACGTTGTAGCCGCCATAGAGATGCACCTTGAGCACGGCGTCCCAGCTACCGAACTCCATTTTGTGGAAAGTGCCGTCGCGCAGGATTCCCGCATTGCTGACGACGCCGTCGACCTTGCCGAACTCGTCGACGGCGGTCTTGATGATGTTGGCCCCGCCCTCGGGTTCGGCCACCGAGTCGTAGTTGGCGACCGCCCTGCCGCCCGCGTCGCGGATCTCCTTGACCACCTCGTCGGCCATCGCCGACCCGGCGCCGGTGCCGTCCCGCGCTCCGCCTAGGTCATTGACGACGACGCTGGCACCTTCGCGGGCGAGCGTCAGCGCGTATTCGCGGCCTAGTCCACCGCCGGCACCTGTGACGACGACGACACGATCCTGCACTCCTGGCACTGGTGTTCCTCTCGTGGAAAGTCCGAGCCGACGATTCCCGCCAGCTCCGGTCGCGCGCTGCTAACCATCCGAACCTAGACGAGCTTGGGGCCAGCTTCCATGCCTTCTCTGTATACGGCGGTCCGCTGATGGCGCCGACATCGGGGTCGCGGTCTGCGTCAGGCCTTCTCGCCGGTCACAAAGGTAGAGAACGACTGCCCGTCATCGTCGGCGATCTCCACATACCGTCCGAGCCGACGCATCTCTTCATAAGAATCGACGGCGCTGGATCGCCAACCGTGCGCGGCCAGCCACAGGGCAACATCGGCACGGTCGGGATCTTCGTAGGTCAATTCCCCGATATCCACGGGTTTCACATCGAACTGAGCGGCGAGCTTGTCGAACCGCTCCCGCATCCGCTCGCGGCGCTCCTCCGCATGGTCTCTCATGGTCTCGGCGGCCACGACGCTGCCCGGCGCGGAGAGTTCGCAGATCTGAGTGAAGAGCCGATCCTGCGCATCAGCTGGCAGATACATCAGCAGCCCCTCGGCCAGCCACGCTGTTGGCTTCCCGCTATCGAATCCCGCGTTAACCAGCGCTGCGGGCCAATCCTGGCGCAGATCGACAGGAACCTCACGTCGATCCGCGGACGGGCGGACGTCATGGGAGGCCAGAGTCGCGGCCTTGTATTCGAGCACTTTCGGTTGGTCGATCTCGAAAACCGTAGTGCCGGCCGGCCACGGAAAGCGGAACGCCCGCGAGTCAAGACCGGAGGCCAGGATAACGACCTGCCGAACGCCCTTGCTAACCGCTCGGGCGAAGAAATCGTCGAAGAAATGGGTGCGTACGGCCTGGTAGTTACCCATATTTTGGATCATGGCAGCGATTTCGACGTCGTCTTCGGCGACCTTGGAGACGAAGTCGTCGTCGAGCATGTACTCCCAGATTCCGGTGCCTGCACCGGCGACCAGGATTTTGGCGTAAGGATCGTGGATCAGCGGATCCGGCCGATCGGTTTCGGCCGCCCGGGCGGCGGCCACCATGACGGCAGTGGTTCCGACGCTAGAGGTGATATCCCAAGTGTCGGTCTCGGTGCGCAGTGAACTCATGTGAAGCTCCGTCTAATCGGCATTGGCGTATGAATATTTCGCAAGCCTATCTAATAACTTCTCCATTCTGTTCCGACTGTGAAGGACGCCACATCCCCTCGGCGAATTTCCCCACGCACTTAACAGCCGGCCGGCTGGGCGCACTCGCGCGTCGCCGACCCCGCCCTGCGCACGAATTCCAAGCCGCATGTCGAGTTAAGGTTCCGGGCATGGGAGGCGCCCGTTCCGACGTCGGCTACCGCGGCCCGCCGCTGCCTCTTCCCGCCGATACCTCGACAGCGGGTCGGCTCGCCCGCTGATGACCCTGCTGGCTGTCGGCAACGGGCTGCGGTACCGCATTACCCGGCGTGTCCATCAGCGCGACCCTGAGAACGACGCGCTGCGGCGTGCGCTGCGGGCCGCCTTGGTGGTACCGCTGGTGGGCGCACTAAGCGTTGCGGCCTTTGCCGACACCCGTCCACAGACGCCCCTGTACACCATCTTCGGGTCGGTTGCGCTGTTGGTGTTCTCAGATTTTCCGGGTAACCGCCAAAACCGGGCCCTCGCGTACGCCGGGCTCGGGCTCAGCGGCTTCGGCCTGATCACCCTGGGCACGCTCGTGGCTCCACATCCGTTGCCGGCGGTGCTGACGATGTTCCTCCTAGGAGTCGTGGCGGCCTTCTCAGGCGTATTCAGCGAGACCATCGCTGCGGGCCGGCGCGCCACGCTGGTGACGTTTGTGCTACCCGTATGCACCCCGCCAGGACCGATCGGAGACCGTCTTCTGGGCTGGACCATCGCGCTGGCGGTGTGTGTGCCGGCCGCATTGTTCGTGCTCCCACCACGTCATCACGGCGAACTCCGGCGCCACGCCGCACGGGCTTGTCGCGCGCTGGCTGACCGGCTGGACGGACGCGCCTCCGCTGCCGAGGCCACCGCCGCGATGGACGCGCTGCGGGCCAACTTTCTCGGCGCAGACTTCCGACCCGTCGGGCTGACCGCGGGCAGTCGAGCGTTGGTGCGGGTGGTCGATGATCTGGAGTGGATCACCGAAGCCGTCGGGCAGCAAGCCGGCGCAGCGCTGGCGGACATGAGGGATCCCGCAGTGCGAGTGCTACGGGGCTCGGCCTCGGTGCTGCGAATATCACGGGTTGCCAGGCGGGACGCAGCGCGTGCAGACCTGGATGCGGCACTGGATGAATTGCGAACCGTGTCGCGCGGAAGATACCGCGAGGACCTCGCCGCGATCCTCGACGCCCCCGACGACGAGCAGGCTGTCGAGCTCGGCCGAGAGCTGCTACGCCGGCGGACCTTCGCGGCAACCATCGGCGCGACCGGTCGCATCATCGCCGCCGCTGCGACTGCCGATGCCCGTCCGGTGTGGGCCCGCGCTCTGGATCTGCAGCTTCCCGAGACTGGCGCCTCGGATCGGCTGCTACCCACAACCGTGGTGGCAGCGCAGATCACGTCGGGCTTCGTGGCCAACCGCGCGGTGGCGGTCCGCAACAGCCTGCGCACCGGGCTGGGTCTCGGGCTCGCCGTGGCCGTTACCCAAGCGTTTCCCATACAACATGGCTTCTGGGTTGTGCTCGGCGCGCTATCGGTGCTGCGCAGCAGCGCCCTTACCACGGGCACCCGGGTGTGGCGGGCGGTGATCGGAACGGGTATCGGCTTCCTGTTCGGCGTAGTGCTCTTCTCACTGGTCGGGGTCGATCCGGTGGTGCTGTGGATTCTGATGCCACTGGTTGTTTTCGGTTCTGCCTACGTACCCGAGATCGCATCGTTTACCGCAGCGCAGGCCGCATTCACGATGATGGTGTTGATCTTCTTCAATCTCGTGGTACCAACCGGCTGGCAGGTGGGGTTGATCCGCGTGCAGGATGTCGCCGCCGGCGCGCTGGTCGGTGTCACGGTGTCAGTGTTGTTGTGGCCGCGTGGAGCCACCGCGTCGGTCACGCGCGCGATCGACTCGGCCCGCTCGATCTTCACGCGGTACTTGCAGGTGGCGGTGCTGCGCATCACCCGGGGTCCGTTCGAAGAGCGCACCGACAAGCTGGTCACGCTGAGCCACAGGGCGCTGGCCGCCTCCCGGGTGATCGACGACGCTGTCCGCCAGTACCTTTCTGAAAGCAGCGGCGAAACCGACTTCCGCGCCCCGACCGTGAGATCTTTCCACCGAGCCCTCCGGCTACGCGGGGCCGCCGACCTGATCGCCGACATCCCTACGCCGTCGCCGCTGTCCGCCTACCCGAAAGTGCGCGCGGTGGTGGAGATTCACATGGACGCGATCTGCGAGCACCCGGCGGGTCGCTTCAAACCTGAGCAGGCGTGGATACCCATCGCCGAGGATTTCGTACTCGCTCTACGGTCCGAAGCACCCGACGACGACCTCGGCGTGTCAGCCGCCCTGCCGTTGTTGACCGTCGCCGCGCT
>DAOUYK010000226.1 GCA_030666145.1 Mycolicibacterium sp.
GCCATCCGATCACGATCCTGGCCGAGCATGTCGCCGACACCTTCGTCGCGATGGGCTGGGAGCTCGCCGAGGGTCCCGAGGTGGAGACCGAGCAGTTCAACTTCGACGCGCTCAACTTCCCGCCCGACCATCCGGCACGCAGCGAGCAGGACACCTTCTACATAGCGCCGGACGGGTCGCGGCAGGTGCTTCGTACCCATACCTCGCCCGTGCAGATCCGTGCGCTGCTCGAACGCGATCTACCGGTCTACATCATCTCGATCGGCCGCACGTTCCGCACCGACGAACTCGACGCCACCCACACCCCGGTGTTCCACCAGGTCGAAGGACTTGCCGTGGACAAGAACCTGACGATGGCCCACTTGCGCGGCACCCTAGACGCGTTCGCGCGTGCCCAGTTCGGACCGCAGGGGCGGACCAGGTTCCGGCCGCACTTCTTCCCGTTCACCGAGCCGTCGGCCGAAGTCGACATCTGGTTCCCGAACAAGAAAGGTGGCCCTGGCTGGGTAGAATGGGGCGGCTGCGGCATGGTCAACCCAAACGTATTGCGCGCCTGCGGGATCGACCCCGAGATCTATTCTGGCTTTGCCTTCGGTATGGGTCTGGAGCGCACCCTGCAGTTCCGCAACGGCATACCCGACATGCGCGACATGGTTGAGGGCGATGTGCGGTTCTCACTGCCGTTCGGGGTGGGTGCCTGATGCGTCTTCCCTACAGCTGGCTGCGCGAGATAGTTCAGGCCGGCGCGCCCGGCTGGGACGTCGGCGCCGAGGAGTTGGAGCAGACGCTGATCCGCATCGGCCACGAGGTCGAGGAGATCATCCCCCTCGGCCCCATCGCTGGCCCGCTGACGATCGGCCGCGTGACTGAGGTCGAGGAGCTCACCGAGTTCAAAAAGCCGATTCGCGTCGCCAAGGTGGATGTGGGGGAAGGCCACCTGCGTGACATCGTTTGCGGTGCAACGAACTTCGGGGTCGATGACCTTGTCGTCGTGGCGTTGCCTGGGGTGACGCTACCCGGTGGTTTCGCTATCACGGCGCGCAAGACCTATGGGCGCATCTCCGACGGAATGATCTGCTCGACGTCCGAACTCAATCTGGGTGCCGACCATTCCGGCATCCTGGTCTTGCCGCCCGGTACTGCCGAGCCAGGCGCACCCGCTGCCGACGTACTCGGTCTCGATGATGTGGTGTTCCATCTCGCGATCACCCCCGATCGCGGCTACTGTCTGTCGGTGCGCGGGATGGCCCGCGAAATAGCCAACGCCTACGACCTCGACTACGTCGATCCCGCCGACGTTCCACTGCTAACAGTCAGTGGCGAGGCGCTGCCTCTGACGGTCGCACCGGGCACCGGTGTGCTGCGCTTCGGGCTGCGACCGGTTACCGGGATCGACCCGAAAGCTCTGTCACCGTGGTGGATCCAGCGAAGACTGTTACTCAGCGGCATTCGCGCTATTTCACCGGCAGTCGATGTCACGAACTATGTGATGCTCGAGTTGGGTCACCCTATGCACGCCCACGACCGAGGTCTGATCACCGGCGGATTCCGGGTCCGCTTCGCCGGCCCGGGAGAGGCAGTCGTCACGCTCGATGACGTCGAGCGTCGTCTGGACCCCACCGATGTCCTGATCGTCGACGACGTCGCGACGGCCGCGATCGGCGGCGTGATGGGCGCAGGTACCACCGAGGTCCGTGGCAGCACGACCGACGTGCTGCTGGAGGCTGCGGTGTGGGATCCCGCAGCGGTTTCACGCACGCAGCGGCGCTTGCGCCTGCACAGTGAGGCGGGCCGCCGCTACGAGCGCTCCGTCGACCCCGATATCTCCGTCGCAGCGCTAAATCGTTGTGCCACCCTGCTTGCCGACATCGCAGGTGGCACAATCGAACCCACGCTCACCGATTGGCGTGGCGACCCGCCGATTGACGACTGGTCACACTTACCAGTCAGCATGCTGGTCGACCTACCCGATCGCACCGCGGGGGTCGCGTATCCGCCGGGGGCGGCGCAAAAGCGCTTGACGCAGATCGGCGCCCACGTCGTCGTCGATGGCGATCGGGTCACGGCCATCCCGCCCAGCTGGCGCCCGGACATCCGTCAGCCCGCTGACCTGGTCGAGGAAGTGTTGCGGCTCGAAGGCCTGGAGGTCATTCCTTCGTTGCTGCCTCCAGCTCCAGCCGGCCGTGGGCTCACGCCTAAGCGGCGGCGTGGCCGCGCAATCGGAAAATCATTGGCACTCAACGGATATGTGGAGATTCTGCCAACTCCGTTCCTCGCCGGTGACGCTTTCGATCAGTGGGGCCTGCCGGGTGACGACGGGCGCCGACGAACTACCCGTGTGCTCAACCCGTTGGAGTCAGATCGTCCGGAGCTGGCGACTACTTTGCTACCCGGCCTGCTGGAAGCGCTGACGCGCAACGTATCCCGGGGTGCAGCTGACGTTGCGCTTTTCGGTATCGCCCAGGTTGTCGAATTCACGTCGGAAACCCCTGCTGTCGAACGTATTCCGAACGATCGTCGGCCCACTGACGAAGAGATCGCGCTGCTCGACGCGTCGCTGCCCCATCAACCCCAGCATGTCGGCGCAGTGCTGGCGGGTCTTCGCGAGCCACCTGGCGCCTGGGGGTCGGGGCGGCCGGTGCATCCTTCCGACGCGTTCGAGGCGGTGCGCATCATTGGCCGCGCCTGCGGTGTGGAGTTGACGTTACGGCCGGCTCAGCGCTTGCCATGGCACCCCGGGCGCTGCGCGGAGGTTCTGATCGCAGACACGATCGTCGGGCATGCGGGCCAGCTTCACCCCGCCGTCATCGAGCGGTCCGGGTTACCCAAAGGCACCTGCGCAATCGAGCTCGATCTCGATGCCATTCCGATCACCGAGACCTTGCCGGTGCCATCGGTATCCCCGTTTCCCGCGGTGTTCCAGGACGTTGCCCTCGTGGTTGACTCCGACGTCGGCGCGCGCAGCGTCATGGAGGCCGTCCGCGCTGGGGCCGGAGAGCTGTTGGAGGACATTCGGCTCTTTGACGTCTACACCGGCCCGCAGATCGGTGAGGGGCGCAAGTCCCTGGCACTGGCGCTACGATTCCGCGCGCCGGACCGCACACTCACCGAGGAGGAGGCCAGTGCGGCCCGCGATGCCGCGGTGGCCGCGGCAGCAGATGGTGTGGGGGCGGTTCAGCGCCGCTGACAGCAGGGTTCGGGCGACATCGACCGCGGTGAGCCCAGGGGCCGGTGGCCGTGAGGCGGCGGGCCGGGCGGCACTGGGTTCACAGCACCCTGATAATGAGTTTGCAATCTTCTGCATAACGATGCATCATCGCTACATGACATCCGTGGCCGTCGCCGGTGCCAGCGGATATGCCGGGGGAGAAATTCTGCGGTTACTTCTCGGCCACCCCGCCTACGCGGACGGCAGGCTGATGATTGGCGCGCTGACCGCGGCAGCCAGCGCCGGCACTACACTCGCGCAACACCACCCGCACCTACTCCCGATTGCGGGCCGGACGTTAGAGCCCACCGAAGCCGACATCCTCACCGGACACGACGTGGTCTTCCTGGGCCTACCGCACGGGCATTCGGCGGCGCTTGCCGAACAACTCGGGCCCGACACCATCATTGTTGACTGTGGTGCCGACTTCCGGCTCGTCGAATCTGCCGACTGGGCGCGATTCTACGGCTCCGAGCATGCCGGCAGCTGGCCCTACGGTCTGCCCGAGCTACCCGGGGGCCGCGAGCGGCTGCGGGATGCCAAGCGGGTAGCGGTCCCCGGCTGCTACCCGACGGCGGCTCTGCTCGCGCTGTGGCCCGCGCTGGCAGCGGGACTCATCGAACCCGCGGTTACCGTCGTGGCAGTGAGTGGCACGTCAGGTGCTGGACGCGCGGCCAAGGTGGACCTGTTGGGTTCTGAGGTCATCGGTTCGGCGCGTGCGTACAGCATCGGCGGCAAGCATCGGCATACCCCAGAGATCGCGCAGGGCCTGCGCGCCGTCTCCGGCGGTGAAGTCGCGGTGTCGTTCACCCCGGTCCTGATTCCAACCTCCCGCGGCATCCTGGCTACTTGCACAGCGCGGACCTCCGCGGGGCTGTCGCAACTGCGTGCCGCCTACGAAAAGACTTACCGCGAAGAGCCTTTCGTGTTTCTGTTGCCCGATGGTCAGCTTCCCAGAACAGGGTCTGTGATCGGTAGCAACGCCGTCCAGCTCGCTGTTGCCGTCGACGAGGACGCTCAGACGTTCGTCGCGATCTCTGCGATTGACAATCTCGTCAAAGGTACCGGGGGAGCCGCAGTGCAATCGATGAATCTGGCTCTGGGCTGGCCCGAGACCGACGGACTCTCGACGGTGGGGGTTGCTCCATGACCCGGATGATGCGCACCCAAGGCGTTACCGCGCCAGAAGGTTTTCGGGCGACCGGAATCGCAGCCGGTATCAAGGCATCCGGCGCGCTGGATCTCGCGCTGGTTTTCAACGAGGGGCCGGACTACTTCGCGGCGGGCGTGTTCACCCGTAACAAGGTGCGAGCCGCCCCGGTGCTGTGGTCCGAACAGATATTGGCCACTGGACGGCTGCGTGCGGTCATCCTCAACTCCGGTGGCGCCAACGCCTGCACCGGCCCGGCGGGCTTCCAGGACACCCACGCCACCGCTGAGGCCACCGCGGCCGCATTATCGGAATGGGGCACCGAAACTGGTGCGATCGAGGTTGCCGTCTGCTCGACCGGGTTGATCGGTGACCGCCTGCCGATGGCCAAGGTACTGGCTGGTGTCCAAGAGATCGTGCGCGAGATGGCAGGGGGGTTGACCGGTGGCGAGGAGGCCGCCCTGGCCATCATGACCACTGATTCGGTGCCCAAACAAGTTGCGCTGCATCATCACGACAAATGGACGGTAGGTGGGATGACCAAGGGTGCGGGCATGCTGGCCCCCTCGCTGGCCACCATGCTCAGTGTCATCACCACTGACGCCGTGGCTAGCGCGGATGCCTTACGCGCTGCACTGAATCACGCGGTCTCGCGCACTTTCGATCGTCTCGACGTCGACGGGAGCTGCTCGACTAACGACACTGTCCTGCTGTTGTCCTCGGGTGCAAGCGAGATCGAACCCAGTCAGGCTGATCTCGACGACGCCGTGTTCAAGCTCTGCGATGACTTGTGCGCTCAACTGCAGCACGACGCCGAAGGCGCCACTAAGCAGGTCATCGTTGCTGTCACCGGTGCGTCGTGCGAGGATGACGCGCTCACCGCCGCGAGGGTTGTGGCTCGCGACAGCCTGGTCAAGACCGCTCTGTTTGGTTCCGACCCCAATTGGGGACGGGTTCTAGCAGCGGTGGGCATGGCTCCGGTGCCCCTGGACCCCGAACGAATCACCGTGTCCTTCAACGGCTGCCCGGTATGCATCAACGGCGTCGGGGCCCCAGGTGCGCGTGAGGTCGACCTGTCGGACGAGAACATCGCAGTGACCGTCGATCTGGGTGTTGGGACGGCGACGGCAGAGATCCGCACCACCGACCTCTCGCACGGCTACGTCGAAGAGAAC
>DAOUYK010000237.1 GCA_030666145.1 Mycolicibacterium sp.
GGTCGATCTCCACGAACCCCGACACCGCATCGTCCCACTGCGCCCAGGTCCGGATCAGGATCTGACTCTTCAGCAGCGTCCCGGGCTTGGTGTGCGAACCGCCCCGAAGCTCATGCTTCTTGCGCTCGGCAGCCAAGCGGCAGTCGATGGTGAACGCCGACATCCCCGCCAAAAGTGTCGCGGTGTCCTCGTCAACGTCCAACTCTCCGTGTCGCCGCCGGATCGCCAACTCCGGCAGTATCGTAGCCAAGCGCTTACCCGCCGGCATCCCCGACACCGCCCAGCAGAACCAAAGGGCTGCTATAACATTCGGGCCGTAGGCCGTCGGACGTGGCGTGCGGGGCCGCGCCATGCGAGGCTGCAGCTCAGTCCGCAGCGCCTTGCGAGCATGGTCGCGATGCCACCCGGTCACAGGACACAACTCATCGAGAATCGTGGCCTTGCCTGCCTTCTCGGCCCGTTTGTAACGGGTCGCGAGCGTCCTAGTCACAGCCCTACGCTCAGCCACCGTTAATTCCATCGTCTGGGCCTAACGCACCCCCAACTGGCAGCGGAGGTGACACGTCGCAGCCGGGCATCCTCACATGAGGCAACGATAAGGGTTACGCGGGCATTTCCGATGAGTCAGCGCGCACCCTTGACATGCCTTCTACCGTGTATCAATCTTCCCAGATGGCGGTATCCCGGGGTGACGGTATGTCGGAGCCGCGGGTTCTCGAATTGAGCACCCAGGCGAGACCCGGCGGCCGCCAGGTTGTTGCCATCGCGAAGCCACCATCGCCGGTCCCACGGGGCGCGGATCTCGGTTGGATGACCACAGCAGTTCGCGTATTCGCGTTGCTGGTGATAGTTGCCGTGTGTGTGCTATTGCTGCCTGCTTCGTTGTCGAGTGCCGCGAAAGCCGCGCTGTTCGCCTTCGCCTTGGCGGTGGTGCTGTGGTCGATGACCGAGCTGGCCGCCGCATGGGCGGCGCTGCTATCCGTGTTGGTTTTGATCGCCCTGGGAGGCGCGGAGCAGCAAGAGCTGCTGGAGTCGCTGTCTTCTGACGTGGTTTGGCTGATGATCGGCGCATTCATTCTCGGCAGTGCGGTGCAGAGCACCGGCCTTGCCGCACGTCTGACGGGGCTGGTGACCCGCCGCGCACGGACCGTCGGCGGCGTGTTCTGGATGGTCACGGTGGTTCTGTTGCCGTTGTCGGCGATGGTGCCTTCGACGTCGGGGCGGGCTGCGGTGATGGTGCCGATGTACCGCAGCCTCAGTAGGGCGGCGGATGACCGCAGGACCGCACGTGCGTTGGCCTTGTTGATTCCGACCGTAATCTTGGTGTCCACGGTGGGCACGCTGGTGGGAGCCGGGTCGCATCTGATAGCCAACGACCTTCTCGACGAAGCCACCGGTGAAAGGCTTTCCTTCGCACGTTGGGCGTTATATGGAATGCCCTTCGCTCTGGTCGCGAGCCTGCTCTCCTGCCAGGTCATCCTCTGGATGTTCCTGGACGCCAAGACCCGGGCCACTCCTCTGGGCGTGACGGCAGGGGCGTCAAGACGTTCCTCACGACGTTTCACTGCCGTCGAATACCGGACCGTTGCCGTGGCGCTGACCATGGTTGTGCTGTGGACGACCGAAGGGGTGCACGGCATCGCGATCGCCACCGTAGCGGTGGCCGGAGCGATCGTATTGACCATGCCGGCGGTAGGGGTGATGTCGTGGAAGACAGGCGTGAAGGCCGTCCAGTGGAATCTCGTGGTGTTCGTCGGGGCAGCGTTGGTGCTGGGCGAGGCGTTGATAAACACCGGAGCGGCCCAATGGATTGTCGAACGATTGTTTACGCTTTCCGGCATCGCAGAGGCTGGCTCAGAACTGTTCGTATTCACTGCGTTGGCACTAGTAACGTTGACGTCGCATCTCTACATGACTTCCCATGCGGCACGGGCCGCCGCATTGGTGCCAGCGCTGGTCTATCTCGCACAGACCTTGGGACTCGATCCAGTCGCCGTGATGTTCATCGGCACCGTCGGGATGGACTACTGCCTTACCTTCCCGGTGAGCAGCAAGGCGCTGCTGCTGTATGCCGAGATCGACGACGACACATTCGAGCCACCGGACTTGTTGCGTCTGTCTGCGGTGCTTCTGCCCGCGCATGTAACGTTAATTATCGTCTTTTACTACGGCTATTGGCAGTTTGTGGGGCTGACGTTGTGAGCGAACAAGTCCCGTGAGACTGCTGCGCCGCAAACTGTCCTTGAGTCTCCTGGCATTGGCTGTGCTGGGCCTGCTGGTGGTAGGGGTGACCGGCTACACGGTGGTGCAGTGGCGTGCCACAGAACAAACGCTCGAACGCCACTATGTCCGCAGCTTGCGCTTGCAGGAGGTCCGTGCGTTGATCTTCGAAGCATTCAAGGAAGTACCGGATGCGGTGATCGGCTACTCCTTGAACCCCCGCGAGGAGTACCTCCAAAGGCTGGAATCGCTGGAGGGCGTATTCGAAGAATGGGAGAGCCTGGCCGAAGACGATGCCGAACGCGCCGAAGTCGTCGAAGTTCGCGCCGCCGCCGAGCGCCTGAACAACAGCGCCATGGAGATATTCGCCCTCACGCAGTCCGGGCAAGGCCAGCAGGCGGCGCAGCTCTTGGAGAATGTCGGGGAGTCCGCGTTCGAGCCCTTCGACGCTCTCACCACCGCCGCGGTACTGGCCGACCGGGAGAAACGACAGGCCATTCAAACCGATGCCGCAGCTGCCAGGCGCAACGCGACGATGGTTCTGGCGGTCTCCGCGGTGGGGGTGCTGTCCCTAGTGCTGCTAGTCGGCGCCTATCTGACAGGGAGCATATTTGCCCCGATGCGACGGCTGCGGGACGGACTGCGAGCAGTCAATAGCGGCGACACCCCTATGCGTCTCCGTGAGGACGGCGAAGACGAGATCGCGGAGGTGAACCGCGAGTTCAATTCGCTTGCCGCTGCGTTGCGGCAGGGCGCAAGACCGGCCATCGAGGAGTCGACGACCACGGTGGAGGATGCCCGACTGGTGCTCGGCCGACAGGTGAGCGGGTTGCGCGAGGAGGTGCAGTCACTGGGGCTGGTGTCCGGCGACGGTCGATCAGGAGCGGTCGCGGACCTGCTCGCAAAGGTCGACGCCGTCGCCGCAACAGTCGACCGGATCGGTGGCCTCGCCTACCCTGTCGACCTACGACTGACAGCTGTCGAACCGGCAGCTCTCCTGCATGAAGTCCTCGATCGAGTCTACGACGAGGTCGTGCGCAGGTCCGTCAGCACCGAAATCGACGTTGCCGCAACGATGGAACCGCTGCGGGTGGACCGGGAACGCTTGCGCGAAGCCCTCGGCGAACTGGTGCGCAACGCCCTCGAGGCCCTGCCAAGTCGCGGCGGTCGGCTTCAGCTACGGGCACGCCCCGTCTTCGACGACGGCATCTCGAGCGCACTGGAGATAGAGGACGACGGGTCCGGAATCGCCCAAGAGGACATCGCCTGGCTCTACGACGGCAGCCGTCACCCTCACGATGCACGGGGCGCTGGCCTGCAACTGGCGACCTCCGTAGTCGAACAGCACGGCGGCCAGCTCCAGCTGCAACCCCTGCCGGACGGCGGGACCATCGCGCGGATTCTCTTGCCGGCCGCAGACGCGCCACGCTACACGGGACCAAAGGAGACATCATGAGGCTGCACGTCCTGATCGCACCGTCGGGCTTCAAAGAGAGCCTCGGCGCGGACGAGGTCGCGGACTGCATCGCCGCAGGCGTGCGCCGCGCGGTACCCGACGCTCATATCCGCAAGGCCCCGGTGCCCGACGGGGGTGAGGGCTTCGCCCAGGCTCTGGTGCGCACCGTCGGCGGCACCCTTCACGACGTGACCGTGACCGGACCGGTCGGCGAACCGGTGGAGGCGTACTACGGCCTGCTCGCCCCCCGAACGTCCTCCGGGGATGATTCCAGCAGCCAAGACGGGATCAGTGCGGTGTTGGAGATGGCCGCCGCAGCAGGACTGCGCCATGTGCCCCGTGATCGGCGCGACCCTCTCACCACCACCACCAGAGGTGTCGGCGAGCTGATCGCCGCAACGCTCGACGCCGGTGCCCGGCGCATCTTGATCGGCTGTGGAGACTCCGGGACCAACGATGGCGGCGCGGGCATGGCTCAGGCCTTGGGGGCTCACCTACTCGACGGTGACGGCAGGGAGCTAGAACCCGGTGGCGCGCAACTGGTGCATCTCGAGCACATCGACTTATCCGGACTCGACCCCCGCATCGCCGAAACCACGATCGACGTGGCCTGCAACTGGACGAATGTCTTGACCGGCCCACGAGGGGTGGCCCGTGTCTACGGTCCCCAGAAGGGCGCCGACGAAGAGACCGTCAGTCGGCTCGAAGCCGCGCTCGAAAGGTACGCCGAAATCATCGAATCCGACCTTGAGATCGACGTGCGCACCGCACCCGGCTCGGGTGCCTCGGGCGGTTTGGGTGCAGGTATCTCGGCGATGCTGGGGGCGACGCTGCATCCACGGTTCGACGTCGTGACCCGCTACCTCGATTTCGACGAACTCCTCGACGGTGCCGACCTGGTGATCACCGCCGAAGGTGCCATCGACCGGCAGAGTGCCAGAGGCAAGGTGCCCGCAGAAATCGCCCGCCGCGCCGCGCTGCGCGACATACCCGCATTGGCCCTCGCCGGCACCGTCGGCGAGGGAGTTCAGGCCGCGCTTGACGCAGGTCTGGACGCCTACGCGTCCCTCCTCACCCGGCCATGCACCCTCGAGGAAGCGCTCAGGGAAACCCGCGAGTCACTCATGTCATGCGCCGAACAAACCATGCGGCTGCTGTTGGTCGGGCGCCGCCTGGCCTGGCAGGAGATCGAGGGCAGCTGACACCAAGCATCCCCGCGCCGATTAATTCCAGTACTGCTCGACACGTCACGGAATCACAGCCATGCCCCGAGGAGGCGAGGCTCGAATTGCTCTACCCCGGAGCCATCGACACACTGGGCAGGCCTTGGCCTGGCCCGCGCGGCAGCGCTGATAGCACTTCGGCGCGCCAGCCTACTGGACACCACCGTGCAGGCCCGCGGTCCCGCTGGTTCAGACGCGAATGAACTTCTGTTCGCCCACACCGAACATGC
>DAOUYK010000073.1 GCA_030666145.1 Mycolicibacterium sp.
CTTCGGAGTATTTTCGGCGTTGAGTCAGCTACTAGGCGCCGCGTTGCGCGGCAGGTGTGCGGATCTCCGCACGGAGGGCATGAGGTAACCGATATGACGATCACCGAACCGAGCGATCCTCAGGACTCCCCACAGCGCGCCGACGGGCCGAAACCGGGTCCTGCGCGGCCTGGCCCGGGTTCGATTCGACCAAAGCCGGGTTCGGCCGCCCCCGCCAAAGCCGCGACGCTCACCGCGGTCCCGACGAGCGACCCCCGACGCTTCGGACGCGTCGATCCCGACGGGACGGTCTGGCTGATCACAGCCTCTGGTGAACGCAACATCGGCTCGTGGCAGGCCGGCGATACCGAGGCCGCCTACCAACATTTCGGTCGACGCTTCGACGACTTGCACACAGAGGTGATGCTGTTGGAGCAGCGGCTGGCGTCAGGCTCCGGCGATGCCCGCAAGATCCGTGCTGCGGCTTCTGCTCTAGCTGGGAACCTCCCTACCGCACACGTGCTGGGTGATATCGACTCGCTGGGAACTCGCCTGCAGGCGATCGTCGAGCACGCGGAGATCGCCTCTGCGGCGGAGAAGGCCAGGCGCGATGAGGCCCGAGCCCAGCAGACCGCGCGCAAGGAGGCTCTAGCCGCCGAGGCCGAGGAGTTGGCGGCCAACTCTGTGCAATGGAAGTCCGCCGGCGACCGGCTACGGGCAATCCTCGATGAGTGGAAGACGGTCAGCGGTCTGGACCGCAAGACCGATGACGCGTTGTGGAAGCGCTACTCGGCAGCTCGCGAGACATTCAACAGGCGCCGAGGCGCACACTTTGCCGAGCTTGACCGGGAGCGTGTCGGAGCCAAGCAGGCCAAGGAATCGCTGTGTGTGCGCGCCGAGGAACTATGTGACTCCACTGACTGGGGTGCCACCGCCGCGACGTTCCGTGATCTGCTGACGGAATGGAAAGCGGCGGGTCGGGCCGCCCGGGACGTCGACGACTCGCTGTGGCATCGGTTCAAGTCCGCGCAGGATAAGTTTTTCTCCGCCCGCAAAGCGGCCACTGCTGATCGCGACGCGGAATTTCGCGCCAACGCCGAGGCCAAGGCGGCCCTTCTCGCCCAGGCCGAGAAGCTCAACACCTCTGACCTGGGCGCCGCGCGCACGGCGCTGCGCGCCATAGGCGACAAGTGGGACGCGATTGGCAAGGTACCTCGCGAACGCAGCGCGGACCTGGAGCGACGGTTTCGCGCGGTCGAGAAGAAGATCCGCGACACCTCGACCGGCGGAATCGATCCCGAGGCGCAGGCGCGCGCAGACCAGTTCAGGGCCCGCGCCGAGCAGTTCGAACGCCAGGCGGAGAAGGCCGAGACCGCTGGCCGCACCAAGGACGCTGCCCAGGCGCGGGCCAACGCCGAACAATGGCGCCAGTGGGCCGGCACGGCAGCCGACGCGCTGAGTAAGAGGCGCTAACCCTTCACGATTTCTGCAGTCCGGTCTCGTCGTCTCCGCCGAAGCTTTCGAGCACGCCCTTGTGCTGGCTGTCAGCGGCCATGCGACGACGTTGCTCTTCGGCCGCCAGCTGCAGCTCGCTCCGCGAGAGCGCCACCCTGGCCCAGTTGTAGGCGAGCATGATCACGGCCAACCACGCCAGGATCAGCCCCACACCGGGCCCCGGGTGCCCCTCTGGGGCGGTCTGGCGCGACCACACCGCCAACATTCCCAGGAATGACGCCACCGTCGAGCCGGCCAGGGCGATCCAGGCCAGTGCCCAGCGACGGGTCAGCAGGGCCAGCATCGAGAAACCGATACTGAAGACGAGCGCGATCCAGCCGAACACCCGCGAAGGCAACGCGATCCCGTTGCTGATCGCAGCGTCGGAGCCGATCACCACGTCCAGTCCTCTGGCGCCGCCGGCATGTGGCAGCACAAACGTCACGAGCAGCACCAAAACCAAGATCGCGATCGTCAACGCCCTTGAGCCAGGATCTATCTCGCGTGCGACTCGCCGCTCGGCGGCTTCGAGGTCACCTTTGAAGTCGTCGAACTCGTGCGCATCCGCGGGTTCTGGACTCATCCTGCACATCCGCAGGCATCGGGCTGCGTTGACAGCAAAAGGTCGGCGATGCCGAATTCGGGCATCCCCAACCCCACACCGGTGCGGGGTTTTTTCCCGGCTGCGTGGGCGTCACCGGCGCGGGTACGGCGGTGTTCGATCAAAGCGGCGTCGGCGATCAGGTGGTGCGGGGCAGCGCCAGTGACGGTGGTGGTGACAATGTCGCCAGGCCGGACCTGCTCACCGTCGCCCGGAGCGAAATGCACCAACCTGCCGTCTCGCGCCCGCCCCGACATGCGGGCGGTGCTGGCGTCCTTCCGCCCTTCGCCGGTAGCGACCAGCAACTCGACCGTGCACCCTATCTGAGCAGCGTTTTCCTCAAGTGAGACTCGCTCCTGGAGCTCGATCAGTCGTTGATAGCGCTCGGCAACGACGACCTTGGGGACCTGACCGTCCAGATCAGCAGCCGGAGTGCCGGGCCGCTTCGAGTACTGGAAGGTGAACGCGCTGCAGAACCGGGCGGCGGCGACGACGTCCAACGTTGCCTGGAAGTCCGCCTCGGTTTCACCGGGGAATCCGACTATCAGATCGGTGGTGATCGCGGCGTGTGGGATCGCCGCACGCACCCGTTCGATGATGCCCAGGTAGCGATCGGCGCGGTAGGACCGCCTCATCGCGCGCAGGATGCGGTCGGAGCCCGACTGCAGCGGCATGTGCAGAGTCGGGCAGACGTTGGGTGTGTCGGCCATCGCCTCGATGACGTCATCGCTGAACTCGGCCGGGTGCGGTGATGTGAAACGCACCCGTTCCAGGCCATCGATGTGCCCGCAGGCCCGCAGCAGCTTGGCGAACGCACTCCGGTCACGGGGTTGGTCGGGGTCGGCGAACGACACGCCGTAGGCATTGACGTTCTGCCCTAGCAGCGTGATCTCCAGCACTCCCTGATCTGCCAGGGACTGGACCTCGGCAAGCACGTCACCTGGCCGTCGATCCACTTCTTTGCCCCGCAGAGCGGGGACGATGCAGAACGTGCAGGTGTTGTTGCAACCGACCGAGATCGAAACCCATGCCGCATAGGATGATTCGCGACTAGCGGGAAGCATTGACGGGAACTGCTGCAATGCCTCAGCGATCTCCACCTGTGCCGTGCGGTTGTGGTGGGCACGATCGAGTAGAACGGGCAGCGAGCCAATGTTGTGGGTGCCGAACACGACGTCGACCCACGGAGCCTTGCGCAGTACCTTTTCCCGGTCCTTCTGCGCCAGGCATCCACCGACGGCGATCTGCATATCCGGGTTGGCCTTCTTACGGGGCGCCAGGTGGCTGAGGTTGCCGTACAGCTTGTTGTCGGCGTTCTCGCGCACCGCGCAGGTGTTGAACACGACGACGTCGGCCTCACAGCCATCTTCTGCGCGCCGATAGCCCGCCGTCTCGAGCAATCCGGCCAGCCGTTCGGAGTCGTGCACGTTCATCTGGCAGCCATATGTCCGGACCTGGTAGGTGCGCGCGCGATGACCGGGGGCCGCACCGCTTGCGTGCCGCATCATCATGGAAGTCACGGTCCTATCCTACGGACGGCACAGGTGCTCCAAATGCGCGGCGCAGTCCGGCCGGCATCGGTGATCTCCACAGATTGTCGAGTTCTGAGCGGGTTGAGCATTCCCTGGGTAAGGTCAGCGTCCATGGAGGGCGCTTCGGCCGTGCCGATGATCTCGATGAAGTCAGTCGACAAGCACTTCGGCGACCTCCATGTCCTCAAGGACATCAACCTCGATGTCGCTCAGGGGCAGGTCGTCGTCGTTCTCGGACCATCGGGATCTGGCAAGTCGACCTTGTGCCGCACCATCAACCGCTTGGAGACGATAGATTCGGGCTCCATCGCGATCGATGGGGAGTTGCTGCCGGCGGAGGGCCGCAAGTTGGCGCAGCTGCGTTCCGAGGTCGGCATGCTGTTCCAGTCCTTCAACCTGTTCGCGCACAAGACAATCGCCGAAAACGTGATGCTGGCGCCCATCAAGGTCCGAAAGACACCCAAGGCCGCGGCGCGCGAGAAAGCGATGGGCCTGCTGGAGCGGGTGGGCGTGGCCAATCAGGCCGACAAGTACCCGGCTCAGCTGTCCGGCGGTCAGCAGCAGCGGGTGGCGATTGCACGCTCGCTGGCGATGAATCCGAAAGTGATGCTGTTCGACGAACCGACCAGCGCACTAGACCCCGAGATGATCAACGAGGTGCTCTCGGTGATGGTGACGCTGGCGACCGAGGGCATGACGATGGTCGTGGTCACTCACGAGATGGGGTTTGCGCGGCGGGCCGCCAACCGCGTGGTATTCATGTCCGACGGCGCAATCCTCGAGGACGCCGAGCCTGTGCAGTTTTTTGATCATCCCCAAACCGAACGTGCCAAGGACTTTCTCGGCAAGATTTTGGCTCATTGACGCTCCATCGATTACGACCCGTCCCGGCGAAAGGAACCACCGAACATGCTCTCTTTGTCACTGTCCAAGCGCGCCATAGGCGCTGTCGCGCTGGCTGTCGTACTACCGTTCTCGGCGACGGCGTGCGGCGGTGGAGGTGACGGCGACAAGATCGTCATCGGCACCAAGTTCGACCAGCCCGGTCTCGGGATGAAGAACCCCGACGGAACCATGAGCGGCTTCGATGTCGATGTGGCAACCTACGTCGCCGGCGAGCTTGGCTATGCACCGGACAAGATCAGCTGGAAGGAATCACCGTCGGCGCAGCGGGAGAACCTGATCCAGAACGATCAAGTCAAATTCATCACGGCAACGTACTCGATCACCGACTCGCGCGACAAGAAAGTCGACTTCGCCGGCCCTTATCTGATTACCGGGCAGAGCCTGTTGGTGCGGTCGGACAACAACGACATCACCGGACCCGCGTCGCTGGAGAAGAACAAGATCCTGTGCTCGGTGTCGGGTTCGACGCCGGCACAGAACATCAAGGACAAGTACCCCAGCGTGCAGCTTCAGCAGTACGACACCTACTCGGCGTGCATCGAAGCGCTCAAGAACGGCGCTGTGGACGCCGTGACGACCGACGAAGTCATCCTCGCCGGATACGCCGCGCAAAGTCCTGGCACGTTCAAGATCGTCGGCGAGCCGTTCACGGTGGAACGCTACGGTATCGGCCTCAAGGAGGGCGACACCGAGCTTCACACCGAGATCACCGACGCGCTCAGGAAGATGGAAGAAACCGGCGCGTGGAAAGAGGCCTTCGACAAGAACTTGGGCCCCGCGGGCATCACCGCGCCGCAACCGCCGCCGCTCGACAAATGAGCGGCTAGGACCTGCCACCGGTGGAGGTTTTCGCCGAGTACCGAGAGCAGATATTCGCCGCGTTCTGGACCACGATCCAGCTTACGGTGTTCTCGGCGATCGGCGCCCTGGCGCTCGGCACAGTGCTCGCCGCGATGCGGTTGGCTCCGGTCCCGATGCTCAACTGGCTCGGCACCGCCTACGTCAACGTGGTGCGCAACACTCCATTGACACTGATCATCCTGTTCTGCTCGTTCGGGCTGGCTCAAACGCTGGGCTTGACGCTGGCCAGTCGGCAATCATCGTCGTTCATCGAGGACAGCAGCTTCCGGCTAGCCATGCTCGGGTTGATGTTGTACACCGCGGCGTTCGTGTGTGAGACCGTCCGCTCGGGGGTGAACACGGTTCCATTGGGTCAGGTGGAAGCCGCCAGGTCACTTGGCCTGACGTTCGGACAGAACCTGCGAATAGTGTTGCTGCCGCAGGCCTTTCGCGCAACGCTCATTCCGTTGGGTTCCGTGCTTATCGCCCTGACCAAGAACACCACGATCGCGTCGGCGATCGGGGTGGCTGAGGCCGCATTGTTGATGAAAGAGATGATTGAGAACACCGCGGCGGTGATGGTCGTCGGTGGCATCTTCGCCCTCGGCTTCCTCTTCCTGACACTGCCGCTGGGGTTGCTCTTCGGCTGGCTGGGCAAGCAAATGGCGGTGGCGCAGTAATGAGCACTTGCGCGAAGAGCAGACGATCATGACCGGGGCCTCGGTTCTTTTCGACGCGCCGGGACCACGCGCACGGCTGCGCAATCACCTCATCAGCGCGGTCACTGTCGTGATCGTCGCCCTGGCAGCCTGGGTCGTCTACTCCCGACTGGAAGCCAAGGGGCAGCTGACCGCGGCGAAGTGGGAGCCGTTCCTGACGGCGAATCTGTGGACCACCTACGTTCTGCCGGGCATCGAGGGCACCCTCAAGGCGGCTGCGGTATCGATCGTGCTGGCGCTGGCGCTGGGCTTCGTGCTCGGAGTTGGTCGACTCTCAACACACACCGCTATCCGTTGGTTCTCGTCGGTAATCGTCGAGTTCTTCCGTGCGGTGCCGGTCCTGATCATGATGATCTTCGCCTATTTTCTCTATGCGTTCTATGACATCTTCCCATCGAAGTATCTGGCGCTGGCAGGTGTCATCACCGGATTGACGCTCTACAACGGTGCGGTCATCGCCGAGATCGTGCGAGCCGGCGTACATGCGCTGCCCCGCGGGCAGGGCGAGGCGGCCTCGGCCTTGGGACTTACCTCGGGGCAGACGATGCGTTCGATCCTTCTCCCCCAGGCGGTCACGTCGATGTTGCCGGTACTGATCTCCCAGCTGGTGGTGGTACTCAAGGACACTGCGATCGGGTACCAGATCACATTCGTCGAAATGGTGCGCCAGGGCACCGTGGTCGGCTCGGCCTACGGCAACTACATCCCGGCCCTGATCGTCATCGCGATTCTGATGATCAGCGTAAACTTCGCGTTGTCGTGGTTTGCGACCTGGCTCGAACAGCGCCTGAGGAAGTCCAAGCGCGGCGCGGCGCCGATGGAGGCCGAACCCCTCGACCTTATCGGCGACCCAGGCCGAACCCTCTGATCGCCCGTAATCCCGAGAAGGTGAAATGACACAGTCACTGTTGGCATTCGAGGTACTGCCCGAGTCGGCGTTGGGCAACATGGTGGACCTGATGGTGCGGCTTATCGAGGCCGGCGGTGCGATCGTCATCATGATCGGGGCCGTCGTCGCGATCGTGAAATTCGCCGTCGCGCTGACCCAGCGAAACATCAACCAGTTCTCGGCGGTGCGACTGTCGCTGGCCCGATTCCTGGTACTGGGCCTGGAGTTTCAGCTCGCTGCCGATGTATTGCGGACGGCGATCTCACCGACGTTCGAGGAGATCGGCAAGCTCGCGGCGATCGCTACCATACGCACCGTGCTGAACTATTTCCTGAATCGCGAAATCGCGCAGGAGCAGAGCGAAATCGACCGGGCGAAGTCAGCACGCCCGACCTCTGAACCACCGCCGACTCCGTGACCCTCGTCGTCAGCGCGTCGTGGTGCTGCATTCTGGCCGGAATTATGCTCGGCATCGCCGCTCTGGCCGTGTTCCGCCGGCCAATGCTGGCGCTGCGTACGGCAATGGATCTGTTTGTTGCCGCGAGCTTGCTCCGGTTAACCTTCGATCCCTCATGGACGGCTATCGCTGGCACGGTAGCGGTGATCGCGCTGCGCCGATTGCTCGCCGGGGCCCTGGCATCGGATTTCGCTGCTGCACAACGCAGGGCGCATACCTAGGTGCCCGTTACACCTTGCGGCGGTCCCTCTCGTTCGCCAACTCCGCGGTCACGACGTCTAGAGCCATGGACTGGCCGTAGCCACGACGTGCCAGCAACCCGACAAGCCGGCGCGTCACCTTGTTCTCTACGTTCCTGTCAAGGGGATCGCCGAGCTTTTCGCGGCGTAGCTTGTCTCGTACCAGTTGCTCGGCACGCATCCGCTCGGCTCCTGCATCGATGCCAGCCAGCGCGGCGGTGATCACCTCGTTGTCGATGCCCTTGGCGCGCAGCTCAGCAGCCAACGCGCGATTTCCCTTGCCGGCGCTGATTCGCCGCGAGTGCACCCATTGTTCGGTGAAATCCTCGTCGTCGACCAGGCCGACCTGCGCCAACCGATCAAGCACCTCGGCGCTGATGTCATCGGCATATCCGCGCTTGGCCAGCTGCCCCTCCAACTCCGCACGAGTCCGCGCCCTCGCGGCGAGCAAGCGCAGGCAGAGCGCCCGCGCCTGCCCCACGCGGCGGGCGGTCTCCTCGGTAGACCTCGAAGAGCTAGAAGTCGACGGGAGCGGGAAGGACGTCATCAGCCAACTCATCGGTCAGCACGGCGCCGATACCGAGCTTCTCTTTGATCTTCTTCTCGACCTCGGCAGCGATGTCGGGATTCTCGATCATGAAGTTACGGGCGTTCTCCTTACCCTGGCCCAACTGCTCACCTTCGTAGGTGAACCAGGAACCGGCCTTGCGAATGAAGCCCTGCTCGACCCCCATGTCGATGAGCGAGCCCTCTTTGGAGATGCCCCTGCCGTAGAGGATGTCGAATTCGGCCTGCTTGAACGGCGGCGAGACCTTGTTCTTGACGACCTTGACCCGAGTACGGTTGCCCACGGCGTCGGTGCCGTCCTTGAGCGTCTCGATGCGCCGCACGTCCAGGCGAACCGAAGCGTAGAACTTCAAAGCCTTTCCACCCGTGGTGGTTTCGGGAGAACCGAACATCACACCGATCTTCTCACGAAGCTGATTGATGAAGATCGCGGTCGTGCCCGAGTTGCTTAGCGCACCAGTGATCTTGCGGAGAGCCTGGCTCATCAGACGTGCCTGCAGGCCGACGTGGCTGTCGCCCATCTCGCCCTCGATCTCCGCCCGCGGTACCAGCGCCGCAACCGAATCGATGACCAGGATGTCCAGTGCGCCGGACCGGATCAGCATGTCGGCGATCTCCAGCGCCTGCTCACCGGTATCCGGCTGGGATACCAGCAGGGAGTCGGTGTCCACACCCAGCTTCTTGGCGTAGTCGGGATCCAGCGCATGCTCGGCATCGATGAACGCGGCGATACCGCCGGCGGCCTGCGCGTTGGCAACGGCGTGCAGTGCAACAGTGGTCTTACCCGAGGACTCCGGGCCGTAGATCTCGATGACTCGACCACGCGGCAGACCACCGATGCCCAGCGCGACATCGAGGGCAATCGAGCCCGTCGGGATGACCGATACCGGCTGGCGCACCTCGTCGCCGAGTCGCATCACCGAGCCTTTGCCGTGACTCTTCTCGATCTGAGAGAGGGCCAGCTCCAGAGCCTTCTCGCGGTCAGGCACTTTCGCCATGGTGGTACCTCTTCCGGTAGTCGTTGTTTGACCGGGCCTCGGTCCGTTAGCCGTGACGTTAGGTCAGGGCACCGACAAGAGCATTGGGCCGAACGTCCCCCACGTTAGACGAACAAGTGTTCGATTCAAGTAGACACGCCGTCTCGCCGGCTTGCCCACCTAGGCTCGTTTCGACGCTTGTCGCGAACCATCCAAGTCGAGGGCTTCGCGACGCGAAGGCATCCTCACCATTGGTCGCGTGGGACGTCGAAGTCCCAACACAGTGCTCGCCACACCTCACGCGGATCGACGCCGTCCTCGACGGCCTGGGCCGCAGTGCGTCCGCCCATGCTCGCCAGGACGTGGTCGACGAGCATCGACGAAGCCCGCGCCGCGCCGAACTGGCGTTCGACGAGCACCGTGAATTCCGTGAGCCGCACCGCCCCAAACTACGCCGACGCATCGAGCGCTTCATGGCACACCCGTACCGGATTTGCGACCTGCGCGATGCTGACCCCGGCCCGGCCCGCGGCCTCCCGGTAACTCGGCGAGCTGAGCACCTCTCGTGTCCTCGCAGCCAAAGCTGCAGCGGTCACCGGCCGAATAAGCTGCGCACTCCCCTGGCGCACAACACGATTGGCGATCTCCCACTGGTCACCGCCGCCGGGAACGACCACCATGGGCACCCCGGCCAGCAGCGACTTCGCGACGATCCCGTGGCCACCACCGCAGATCAGCAGATCGGCCGCCGACAGCAGTTCATCTTGGCGTCCGAGCCCGACGACCGCCCACGGAGGAATCTGGCCGTCTAGACCTTCGAGTCGAGAGACGGCCACCCGTGAACCTGCCGGCAGCACATCGCCGGGCACCAACGTCTCCAGCGCCAGTTCAGCGAGCCCGCTGGCCCCGGTGGTCGCAGTCGACGGGGCCACCACTACGACGGGGCCGTCGCCCGGAGGCAACTGCAACACCGAGGTCGTCGGCTCGAAATGCAGCGGACCCACGACGACAGCCTCGACCGGCCAGTCCGGCCGCGGTACCTCCAGGGCGGGCAGCGTCGCTATCAGGCGCCGCAGCGGTCCCGACTCATCGGCGGGCAGACCGATGTCGACGCGCGCCGCAGACCGCTGGCGCAGGCCGGCCCGCCACGAACGCGCACTCAGGCTCCGCATCACCGAGTCGCGCAGCCAGCCGCCCATACCGGCGCCGGGAGCCAGACCGCTGCCCACCGGCGGCAGACCCTTCGACGGCCGGTAGAGCGGATGGGCGTTCAGCTCGATCCACGGCAAACCGAGCAGTTCGGCCGCCAGACCGCCACATACAGTGATCGAGTCCGAGATCACCACATCTGGCGCTAGATCACCGATCCGCTGCGCGTTCAGCACCGCCATGCGCGCTGCTCGCCGATGGATCTTGGCGCCGTCGTCGCCGTCGTCGTCGACCGCCGTCGGATCCAGCCCGTCTAGTTCGACGGTGCAGATACCCTGCTGGCGGGCCACCTGGAGCCATTTCCTGCCGGTCAGCAAGGTCGGGTCGTCGCCAGCGGCCAGGAATCGCAGGCACAGCGCGATTGCGGGAAAGGCATGTCCAGGATCGGGTCCTGCGACCACCGCCACACGCATGCGGGGTACCCTGCCACAGCCTCCGCAGTTAGGCTCAGGCGATGACTGACGAGGCCCCGGATTCGCTGATGCCCCCCGCACCCACCACGACGGCAGCTAACGCGCTCACCGTGCAGGCGTTCCTGTTCGCCTTGGCTGAGGAGGAGTTCGAAACCGCAGAGTCGTTGGCGGGTCCCGACTTGATCTGGCAGAACGTCGGTCTGCCATCCATGCGCGGTCGCGCCCGAATCATGAAGGTGTTGCGCCGCGGTAAGGGCAGGGTCGGTTTCGCGGTGAAGTTCCACAACATCGCCCAGGACGGCGACACCGTGCTGACCGAACGCACCGACGCAATAACTCTCGGGCCACTGCGGCTGCAGTTCTGGGTGTGCGGCACGTTCCAGGTGCGCGACGGCCAGGTCACGGTATGGCGCGACTACTTCGATTTCTTCGATTTCATGGTCAAAGCTCCGCTGCGGGCAGTCGCCGCGGCGGTGTTTCCGCGGCTGCGCCCGACATTCTGAAAACTCCTACGCGCCGCTGCGCCGCTAGGCCTCTCTAAGCCGGCCCAGTTCGTCGAAGGCTTGCGCCCAGCCGGTCAGCCGATCCGTTGCCATCACAAGCTCATCGCGGTAGCGGCGCTGCGACATCGGCGAACTCGACATCGACCCCGAATTCGCGGCTGACACTAATTGTGCTGCAGCGGAAACCATTTCGTTGTACTGATGGGCTCCTCGGTCAAGTTGCTTCCGGAAGGCGGCGATCGTCGGAGTGAGGTGAGCGCGCAACTGGGGTGCGGCGCTGACGGCCCGCTCCATCGACACCACCTCGGCGGCGGTAGCGGCCATGGTCACAACTGTGTGTTCGGCGGCTGACCTGAGCTCACGCAGCTCTTCGGCGGGCAGCATCCGACCCCTTTCCATGACACCCAGCATGGAGGTGAGCCCACCTTCAGAGGCAGTCATCGCAGCCATGGGCTGACGGGCCGCCGAGCTCCGCGGTGGCAGCCTCCGCGCCAACCGGGTGCGCGGCGGCGGCAGGGGTTCACGACTCAGCCAGCGGAAACGTAGAAAAGCCAGGGTGGCAAGGAATGCAGCACCGACCGCGATCGGCGACGGAATGAATAGTGCCCAGACCGGTGTGCGCCAGGAAGCCAACAGAGCGGCGACACCCACCCAGAACACGGCCGAGACGGTCAAGAACACACCAAGTCGAAAGGCCCAGCGCCGCTTGCGCAACATCTTCGCCCGCGGATCGGCGGCAGCATTGAGCTTCTCGGCCAGCATGTCTGACCACTCCGCGGCGGTGTCTATCCCGCGTTCCGCCCAGGAGCGCCAGGCCTCCGGCCTGCTGGTAGGTGTGCTCATGAGGGCTCCAAAAGGACCGCGATCGCGTTCGAATCGTTACTGCGACAGCGGGTTTTCCGGTGTCGGACTCGGATTGGCTGCCGGTGCGGGGGTCGCTGTATTTGTGCTGCCCGCGGGCAGTTGCTCCCCGCGCATCGAGGCGCGGATCTGCTCGAGCCGCGAATGGCCTGCCATCTGGACGGTGGCCTGCTGCACCTCGAGCATCCGGCCGTGCACCGAGTTCTGCGCCAGCTCAGCCGAGCCGAT
>DAOUYK010000018.1 GCA_030666145.1 Mycolicibacterium sp.
ATACGGTATGAAGAGGCGTGGCCTCTCAACAGCCTTCAGTACCGCCCTCAGTACTGCCCCCAGCACAGTCCCGAATGGCGCGCGACCCCATTGCGGTGGCGCGTGCCCACTGGGAGCGCGCTGGTTGGGGCCGCGTGGCCGATGGAATGGTCGCAGTGGTCTCGGTGATGCGTGCACACCAGATCCTGCTCGCCCGCGTCGAGGCCGCGTTGCGTCCCTACGACCTGAGCTTCTCGCGCTTCGAGTTGCTCCGGTTGCTGGCATTCAGCCGCACCGGCGCGCTTCCGATCACGGCAGCCGCCGACCGCCTGCAGGTGCATGTCACCAGCGTCACGCACGCCATCCGGCGGCTGGCATCCGACGGGCTGGTGGAGCGGCTGCCGCATCCCACCGACGGTCGTACGACGCTTGTGCAGATCACCGAACTGGGCCGCTCGACAGTTGCGGACGCGACGGTGACGTTAAACGAAAGCGTGTTCGCTGACATCGGCATGTCCGCCGAGGAGTCCCGCGCGCTAGCGGAGTCGATCCAGACCTTGCGCCACAACGCCGGCGATTTCTGACCCCGGGCGCCAACAGCCTCTCACAGGCCGAGAATCGTCGGCTAAAAGACAGTGATGGCTGCGCTCATGAGGAAGTGGCGGCGACGCCAGCTGCGGTCGACGGAACCGGAATAGTCGCTGTGACCGTGGTGCCTGAGCCTGGACGCGACCGGATATTGAGCCTGCCGCCGACGATCTCGGCCCGTTCGGCCATCGACAGCAGGCCGTAGCCGCCCATCTCGTCGCTGCCCAGCGGATGCTCCAAGGTGTCGAAACCAACTCCGTCGTCGACGATTTCGAGCCGGGCCGCTTCTCCGCGATTGCCGCGGATCATCGTGAACGTCAGTCGCGCGCGGGTGGCCTCGGCATGTTTGACGACGTTTTGTAGGCATTCCTGGGCGATGCGGTACAACGCGAGCTCGATGTGGTCGGGTAGCCGCGTTTCAGCGAGATCCGTGCGGATGTCCAGGTCGATACCGACCTGCGGGATCGAGCGCGCCAGGCTCGCCAGCCCGCCGGACAATCCAAGGTCGTCCAGCACCGGGGGCCGCAGACCACTGATGGCGGCGCGGGCCTCTTGCAGCGTCAGCGCAGCCAGCTCGCGGGCCCGGTCGAGCTGTTCGTTTAGTGCATCGCGGTCATCAACAGATCTGGCGGCCTGGGCGGCCGCGTCGAGGCGGTAGGACAGCGTTACCAGACGCTGCGAGATGCCGTCGTGAATGTCCCCGGCCAGCCGCCGCCGTTCGAGCTCCTGGGCCTCGATGACCTGTTCGACGAAGTTCTCGTGTGCGCGCTCGCGAGACACCAACTGCCGGTGCAGGCGCGCCTGGTGCATAGCACCAGCGATCAGCCGGCCGATCACCAGCAGCAGCTCAACGTCACGATCTTCGAAGTCGCGCTGGGCCACGGTGTGCACGTTGAGCACCCCGACCAGCCCGCCCGGAGCTGTCTCCATGGGCACGGACACCATCGAGGTGAAATCCCGGCCGCGCAGCGATTCGAAGGGCAGGTACCGCGGGTCGGACTCCTTGTCGCGAATAATCACCACGGGTTCGCGGTGGCTGGCCACCCAACCCGAGATGCCATGCCCCAACGGCAGCCTGATCTTGCCGACCTCGGCATCGAAGGGCGGTGTGGCTCCCGCCAGTGTCAGCGACCGCTCGGTGTCGTCGAGGACGTGCACGAAGCACACGTCGCTGTCGGTGGCCGCAGTGATGATCCGCGCCGCCGCTGCCGCCAGCGGTTCGACGCCGGGGCCGCTGGAGGCGGCCTCGATGAGCTCCCGCAGCAGGGTCAGCTCACGATCGGCGGTCAGCAGCGGACGCGATGACGGGCTCATTGATAGATGCCTTCCCGCAGGGCAGTGGCTACCGCACCGGTCCGGTCGTTCACACCGAGTTTGCGGTAAATCGAGCTCAAATGAGTTTTTACGGTTTCGTCGCCGATGACCAGCTTGTTGGCGATGGCCCGGTTGGACAGGCCGTTGACCACGAACGACAGAATCTCGCTCTCCCGCTGGGTGAGGCCCTGACGAGCGCCGGGCCAGAACTCGTCGCGCTGTAATCGCGCCGCGGTGTCCACCGCCCGAGCCGCCATGCCGGGGTCAATCGCCGTTTCTCCGCTGTGCACGAATTCCAGTTGCCGCACCAGCTCCTCGCTGCTGATGCTTTTGAGTAGGTATCCCGCGGCCCCAACTCGAAACGCTTGGAAAAGGTACTGCTCGTCGTCGTAGACAGACAGCATTACGACCTTGCGGTCAGGGTCGCGGGCCCGCAGCTGTTGGCACACGTCCAGACCGCTGGACCCCTGCATCCGCACGTCACACAAAACGATGTCGGGATCGAGGTCGCCCACCACGCTGAGCACGTGTTCGGGGCCGACCGCTTGGCCGACCACGGCGACCCGGCTGCCGAAGGCAGCCAGCATCGCCTTGAGCCCCTCGATGACCATCTCGTGGTCATCGACAAGGACGATCCGCACCGGCGAGGTTGCCATTGCCCCACCTTAGAGCCGGTTCCTGTCGGTCTCTGCCATGTTGGCGCGGCGAATCCCCCCAATGGGGGAGGTGCGCTAGCTGTGAGTTGTACGACCATGTCCTGTATGCAGCCCACAGAACAGCGAGCATGGCGAGCCGGCAGGTTTTGGTGGGATTGGCCCCGGCCCAGCGGCGTGACCGTGCAGCCGCTGCGCGCGTTGATCTTCGATCTGGACGCTATCGCCGACGTCGAATGCGCCGGCCAGCTTCCCGCCTTCAACGCCGCATTCGCGGCGCGCGGTCTGCAGATCGAGTGGACAGTCGCGCGTTACCGCCAGTTGCTGGCGCTCCGGGATGGACGGCGCCGCGTGGCCGCCGAACTTCGCAAGCGTGGAGTGAATACGGAGTCCGATGTGCTGGCCGAACTGCTGGTCGACGAGGTCTGCGCGGCCAAGGAGACGATTCTGGCCGAGACCATCCTGGACGCCGACATTGTGGAGCGGGCCGGGCTGGTCGAGCTCATAGCCGATGCCTTCGGCGCCGGCATCGCGATCGGGGTCGTGAGTAGCGGCCGGCACAGCTGGGTCGAACCGCTCGTGCGCCAACTGGTCGGTGTGGGCATCGTGAGCACGATCGTGACCGCCGACGATGTTCCTGCCGCGGCCGGCTCGAACCTCTACCAGGTCGCTTTGGCCGACCTGGGCGCTACCCCGGCAGATACCCTCGCGTTCGCGGGTTCGCAGGCCAATCAACGCATGGCGAACGTCGCCGGACTGGCGAACGTACTCATCGACGGTGACGATACTGTCGACGCGCCGCTGCGGGTGGCCGAGTGTCAGCGCGTGCACGACAAATGGCAAGAGACCCCTCGGCCGTCTGCCGCCTAGCTGTGTTGAGGCTGCATTGGCAGCGGAGTAGTTCGAGAGTGATCCGCTGCTAGGGCAGTGTGAACGGCTGCTTCGATGCGCTTAGCTGCGGAGCAGCTCGATGACGGCGCTGAAGTCCAATGTGGCGTTGATCTCGTCGGACTCGGCGAACCTCGCGTAGATCTCGGCGGCGTGGGCGCCCAATGGTGCAGAAGAACCCGTCGAGTCCACCGCGGCCATCGCCAGGCCGAGGTCCTTGTTCATCAACGCCGTCGCGAAGCCAGCCTTGAAGTCGTTGCTCGCCGGTGATGTCGGCACCGGCCCGGGCACCGGGCAATTGGTGTGCACCGCCCAGCAGTTTCCGGTGGCTCCGGTGATCACGTCGAACAACGACTGCGCCGGAAGGCCCAGCTTCTCGGCGAGCACGAACGCCTCGCCGATCGCGATCTGCTGAACCGCCAAGACCATGTTGTTACATAGCTTGGCTGCCTGTCCCGAGCCCGAGGCCCCACAGTGAATCACCTTGCCCGCCATCGGATCCAGAATGGGTTTCGCGCGCTCGACATCGGCGTCCGCGCCGCCGACCATGAAAGCGAGCGTGCCCGCGGTCGCGCCTTTGATTCCGCCCGAGACCGGGGCATCGAGTTGGGCCAGCCCAGCTGTCAACGACTGCTGGTGAATTTCGCGGGCGTCGTCGACCGAGATGGTCGAGGTATCGATCAGTAGAGTCCCCCTGCGCGCCGCCGGCAGAATCTCTGCGTAACAAGCTTTCACCACAGCGCCGTTGGGTAGCGATGTGATCACCACATCGGCATCGGCTACCGCCTCGGCGCCGCTGTCGAACACCTTGGCACCCTTGTCGGTTGCCGCTTGCCTGAGGGCCGGCACCGGATCGAAGCCATGCACTTGGTGACTGGCGGTAATCAAGTTGGCGGCCATCGGACCGCCCATATTGCCCAATCCCAAGAACGCGATCGTCGTCATCTAATTCTCTCCCGTCGCTTCGCTTGCCACATCTGCTCTCTCCCGTCGCTTCGCTCGCCCTATCTGCCGGGCCATTTCGTTAGGATTCGCGGGCGCGGGCCGCTGCAGCCCGCCCGATGACCACGCGCATGATTTCGTTGGTGCCCTCCAGGATTCGGTGCACTCTCAGATCCCGGACGATTTTTTCCAGCCCGTACTCTTTGAGGTAGCCATAGCCGCCATGCAGCTGCAGAGCCTGGTCGGCGACCTCGAAGCAGACGTCGGTGACGTAGCGTTTGGCCATCGCGCATAGTTCCACCTTGTCCGGAGAATCCGCATCGAGCGCGGATGCGGCCCGCCACAACAGGATCCGCGAAGTCTCCAATGAGGTGGCCATGTCGGCCAGGGTGAACCGGATGGTCGGCTCGTCAAGCAGCGATCCACCGAACGCTTCCCGGTCGCGGACGTATCCCGCGGCCTTCCCATAGGCGGTCCGTGCACCGCCCAGCGAACAGGCGGCGATGTTGATTCGGCCACCGTTGAGTCCGTTCATCGCGACCCCGAACCCGGTGCCCTCACCTTCGGGACCGCCGAGAAGCGCATCCGCCGGGACTCGAACTTTGTCGAAGATCACCTGGGCCGTCGGCTGGGCATTCCAGCCCATCTTGGCTTCGTTCGCGCCGAAACTGATTCCCTGCGTGCCCTTTTCCACGACGAAGCTAGAAATGCCGCGGTGGCCCTGCTGCGACTCTGTCGATCCCGTGCGGGCCATCACCACATAAACGTCGGATGCTCCCGCTCCGGAGATGAACTGCTTGACTCCGTCGAGCACCCAGTCCGAACCGTCACGGACCGCACGGGTTCGCAGTGCGGAGGCATCCGAGCCTGCTCCCGGCTCGGTCAGGCAGTAGCTGGCGATCGCTTCCATCGAGGCCAACCGCGGCACCCAGGTTTTTCGCTGTTCCAGGGTGCCGTAGCTGTCGATCATCCAGGCACACATGTTGTGAATCGAGATGAATGACGCGATCGTCGGGTCGGCCGCGGCCAGCTCTTCGAAGACCCGCACGGCGTCGAGCCGGCGCAGTCCGCTTCCGCCGACCTCCTCGGCGCAGTAGATCGCCGCGATCCCGAGTTCCGCGGACTCGCGCAGCACCTCGACGGGGAAATGTTTGTCGGTGTCCCACTCCAGAGCGTATGGTGCCAAACGTTTTTCGGCGAATGCCGATGCGGTGTCGACGATGATCCGGTCGTCGTCGTCCATCTCGAACAACTGGGAAGACAATGCCACTACTTCATGGTGGGAATGACGAACTCGGCGCCGTCCTTGATGCCCGACGGCCAGCGTTCGGTGACGGTCTTTACCTTGGTGTAGAACTGGATCGATGCGGGGCCGTGCTGGTTGAGGTCGCCGAAACCGGACCGCTTCCAGCCGCCGAAGGTGTGGTAGGCCACCGGAACCGGAATGGGCACGTTCACCCCGACCATGCCGATCTGGACACGGGACACGAAATCGCGTGCGGCGTCGCCGTCGCGGGTAAAGATCGCCACGCCGTTGCCGTACTCGTGTGTGGTTGGCAGAGCCAAGGCCTCTTCGTAGTCAGCTGCGCGGACTATGCACAGCACCGGACCGAAGATCTCCTCGGTGTAGATGGACATCTCGGTGCTGACATGGTCGAACAGCGTGGGTCCGATGAAGTAGCCGCCCTCAAGGCTGGCGTCATCGAATGTGAGCTCGTCGGTGGTGCGTTCCCGACCGTCCACGACAAGTTCGGCGCCGGATTCCACGCCCTGGTCGATATAGTCACGAACCCGGTGTAGCGCGGCCTCGGTCACCAACGGCCCGTAGTCGGCCTTGGGGTCGAGGCTGTGGCCCACCCTCAGCTGGCTGACCCGCTCGACGAGGTGGGCGCGCAAGCGATCTGCAGTGTCTGCGCCGACCGGTACCGCGACGCTGATCGCCATGCAGCGCTCTCCGGCGCTGCCATAGCCCGCACCGATCAGTGCATCGACGGCCTGGTCGAGGTCGGCGTCGGGCATCACGATCATGTGGTTCTTGGCTCCGCCAAAGCATTGCGACCGTTTTCCGTTGGCTGCCGCCTTGGAGTAGATGTACTGCGCGATATCGGAAGACCCGACGAAGCCGAGGGCCTGAATGTCGGGGTGGGTCAGGAGTGCGTCCACTGCCTCCTTGTCGCCCTGTACGACCTGGAAGACACCGGCGGGTAGGCCGGCCTCCAAGAAAAGTTCGGCCAGGCGTAGCGGAACCGATGGGTCACGCTCAGAAGGCTTCAGGATGAACGCGTTACCGCAAGCCAGAGCCGGTCCGGCCTTCCAGAGCGGGATCATCGCCGGGAAATTGAACGGGGTGATCCCGGCGACCACGCCTAGCGGCTGGCGAATCGAGTAGACGTCGATTCCGCCGCCGGCGCCCTCGGTGAACTCCCCCTTGAGCAGGTGCGGGATTCCGATGGCGAATTCGATCACCTCGATGCCGCGTTGGACGTCGCCCCTGGAGTCCGGAACGGTCTTCCCATGCTCCAATGACAGGAGTTCTGCTAACTCGTCTATGTTCTGGTTGACCAGGTCGATGAACTTCATCATTACCCGCGCCCGGCGCTGCGGGTTCCAGGCGGCCCACTCCTTCTGGGCCTCAACAGCTACGGCGACTGCGGTATCGACGTCAGCCGCGCTCGCCAATACGACCTGCGCCTGGACCTCGCCGATGCTGGGATTCAGCACGCCAGCCGTGCGGTTGGACTGCAGCTCGGTGCGTTTGCCGTCTATGAAGTGGGGAATCCGGTAGGTCATGGCTGATCCTCTCGCGCCGCTAGATACTTGCACACCCTAGGAATGCGACGACGCGGCGGCAAGGCCAGCCGGCCGATCCTGCGACTCGTTCATCGCGGCCGGGCGGCCTGGCGAGGCGTTCATGCCGTTCCGAAGTCGCGACGCAGCTGGTCGATGAATGCGCGGGTCCCATCCCATCTGGGTAGCCGCCCGGACCCGCGCATCTGCTCGAGGGTGGGCGCCGCTGCGTCGCGCTCGGACAACTTGACGCGGTCGACTGCCGGCCATTCGATACCCAACGCCGGATCGGTCGCGCAGATCGTGTGCTCGCGGTCGGGGTCGTAGGGGGTCGAGCATAGGTAGATCACTGTCGTGTCGTCCTGTAGTGCGAGGAGCGCATGGGCCAGCCCCTCGGAGACATACACCGACTCGCGATTCTCGGCGTTGAGCAGAACTGCGTCCCACTGCCCGAAGGTCGGCGAACCCACCCGGATGTCGACGACCACATCGAATACCGAACCGTGGAGGCAGGTGACGTATTTTGCTTGGCTTGGCGGGTGCTCGGCGAAATGCAGGCCTCGCAGCACCCCTGCCGCCGACACCGAGCAGTTGGCCTGGCGTAGATCAAAGCGGTGCCCTGTAAGCGCAGTGAAATCGGAGTCGGTAAACCATTCGCAGAACACCCCTCGCTCATCGGCGTGCAGTTGTGGCCGTATGGCCCACGCTCCGGGAACGGACAGCTCGCGTACCTCCATCTCACTGACCGCGTTCTTGGCATTCGGCCTCCACGGCGTCTTTGAGTGGGCCCCACCATGCCTCGTTGTCCCGATACCAGTCGACCGTCTCGCGCAAGCCGGCCTCGAAGTCGGTGTGCGCAGGCCGCCAGCCCAGCTCGTCGCGCAGCGATGCCGGATCGATTGCGTACCGCAGGTCGTGGCCGGCCCGATCGGTGACGTGGTCGAAATCGTCGGCGGGTCGGCCCATCAGTTTCAGGATCGTCGACAGCACCGAGAGGTTGTCGCGTTCGCCTTCTGCGCCGATCAGGTAGGTGCGGCCCAAGTCGCCGTCGGCCAGAATCTGCCAGACCGCACTGTTGTGGTCATCGACGTGGATCCAATCGCGGACGTTAGCGCCACTGCCGTAGAGCTTGGGGCGCCGGCCGGTCAGCACATTAGTGATCTGGCGCGGGATGAATTTCTCCACATGCTGGTATGGGCCGTAGTTGTTGGAGCAGTTCGAGATTGCTGCCGGTACGCGATACTAGCGCACCCAGGCCCGGACGAGCATATCGGCGGCAGCTTTGGTCGAGGAGTACGGGCTGGAGGGATTGTATGGCGTCGACTCGGCAAAGCGTTGCGCGCTGTCGAGAGCCAGGTCGCCGTACACCTCATCGGTGGATATGTGATGCAGACGAATATTGTTGTGGCGCACGGCCTCAAGCACCGAGAATGTCCCGAGGATATTCGAGTGGACAAAAGGTGCCGGGTCCGCCAGCGCATTGTCGACGTGGGTTTCGGCGGCGAAGTGCACGACGGCGTCAGACTCTGCGACGAGTTTGCCCACCAATTCGCTATCGGTGACGTCGCCCTGCACCAAACGGATTTCATTGTCCACGGCAGCCAGCGACTCCCGGCTGCCCGCGTAGGTCATGGCGTCGAGCACCGTCACCGCAACCTCAGGGTGCTCACGAACCGCGCCGTGCACGAAGTTGGCGCCGATGAACCCGGCGCCGCCGGTGACCAGCAGCCGCATGGTCAAACCCTAGCCGGGTCTGCAAGTCTGGGTACGTTGTGTCACTTCGTTCGAGCGACGATGACGGGAACCTTCGCCGCCTGCACGACCGCACTGCTCACTGAGCCCAGCAGTGTGCTGGCCACAGCACCGTGACCGTGACTGCCGACGACCAGCAACTGCGCGGATTCGGACGCCTCGACCAGCCGGCGGGCAGGCTGATCTAGAACCGGCGCCCGACGTACGCTGACCTCCGGAAAGCGCTCCCGCCACGGGGACAACTTTCCCTCCAGCTCCTTATCGACATCTGGTCGTACGGTCTCCCAATCGAAACTGGGTATCTCGAACATGCCTGGCGACCACCACGCATGCATGACGACCAGTTCGACACCGCGGCTTGCGGCCTCCTCGAAGGCCAACTCGACTGCCGACTGTGAGGCTGCCGAACCGTCGTATCCGAGTACCACCGGCGCCCCGGAGTCGGGTGTCGGACTCCCGTCAGGCACCACCGCCACCGGACAGTGAGCGCGGTGCACCAGCCTCTTGCTGACACTGCCGAGGACGACGTGTGCGAATGCGCCGCGTCCCCGCGACCCCGCGACGACCATCGCGGCTGTCGTGGACGCCTCGACGAGCGCGACAGTGGGTGTCGAGACGGCGAAATGAGTGGAAACCGGTACTGAACCCTGCGTGAGCTTTTCGGCGCTGGTGCTCGCTTCATCGAGGATGTCACGGGCGATCTCCTGCTGGAACTCCACGATCCCGGTCGGCACCGGCGCGATCGGCCAGGCTGAGACGGACGCAGCGGCTGCGTACAGGATGACAAGCGGAGCCTTGCGTCGCACCGCGGTCCCCGCCGCCCATTCGAGCGCCACCTGCGAGGATGGTGAGTCATCCACTCCGACAACGATCTCGGCGCCATCACCAGGAATGGTCATCAATATGTTTTTTCGTAGAGAATTCATACTGATCCCGGCCGCACATCGGTCAGGGTTGCCGCGCGACGATCACGGGCACCACGGCGGCCTGCGCCACCGCGGAACTCACAGAGCCCAGCAGCATTCCAGCGAATCCGCCACGGCCGTGGCTGCCGACGACGACCAACTGCGCCGATTCCGCCTCTTCGAGCAACTGACGGTCTGGGCGGCCAGGCACGACCACCCTGCGCACCGCCACGTCGGGGTAGCGGTCCAGCCAGCCAGCCAATCGCTCCGCGAGCACCTGTTCTGCCTGCGGTCGGAACGTCGTCCACTCCACGCTGGGGAATACGTAGATCGCGGGTGCACTGCATGCGTGCACCGCGACCAGGCCCGTGGCGCGTCTCGAAGCTTCATCGAATGCGATCGCCAAAGCTCGCTCCGAAGCTGGCGAGCCGTCGACTCCGACGACGACAGGCGCTCCCGATGCCTGCGGGCCTGGGGTCTGCGCGTCGTGGATTACCGCCACCGAGCAGTGGGCGTGATGCAGCTACCCCGGTGCTTACCGAGCTGAGCAGCGCCCGTCCCGCTGTGCCCAGACCTCGGCTCCCCACGACGATCATCTCGGCATCCTTGGACAGGTCGGTCAGCACAGACACCGCATTGCCCTCGACAGTGCGCTCATTGATGGTGAGCGGCCCGGCATCTGCGGTGGCTCGTTCGGCGGCATTCTTTGCTTGGCGCAGAATCTCGCGGCCTCGCTGCTCGGCGATCTGAGCCAGTTCGGTGGAGTGAGAGAATTCCTACCACGTCCGCGTCTGAGCCTCGGGGCGGATGTGAGCCAGCGTGAGCGGGACCCCGTGCAGGACCGCCTCCCGCGCTGCCCACTCGACAGCGAACTGAGCTTTCGGCGATCCGTCGGCTCCGACAACCACTCCGCTGTGCGTACTGGGCATGTCGACTCCTCACTGAAGAATCCCACGGTAGTGGTGGACCTGTTTTGACTGTAGAACCTTGACCTTAGAACTCTGACCGTAGAACCCGCGTTCCTGCAGCGCTGGAGGCGTTGGTCACTCAAACGCAGGGGACTTTGGACCCTGAGACTCGCCACGGACCAGCGATCGCTAGCGGACGCGAAACCCTGCGTCGCCGCGGATCCTTTGGTGATGTCCAGGTCGGCGAAAGGCGTGATCCAGGCTTAGTCACGAAAGGTGGTGAGAAAGGTCACGGTCAGTGAAGTGATCTTCGCACCGTTCCGCGCAGATTTTGGGCCCGGCCAGTCTGCGAGTAACATCGATCCACGGTGCGGTTGCCGCGCCGGCTTTTTGCGTGCCCCGTCAGGACGTTGTCGAGTCGGACGAAGGCTGCGCTGGCCAGGCCGAAAAGCCGAGCAGGCCAACTGGCCGATACGAAACGAAAGCAAGGATCGCTACACAGTATGGCCAAGAAAGACGGCGCCATCGAGGTCGAGGGTCGAGTGGTCGAGCCCCTGCCCAATGCGATGTTCCGCATTGAGCTGGAGAACGGACACAAGGTACTCGCCCACATCAGCGGAAAGATGCGGCAGCACTACATCCGCATCCTTCCCGAGGATCGCGTTGTGGTGGAGCTCTCGCCCTATGACCTGACCCGCGGCCGCATTGTGTACCGCTATAAGTGACGAGCGCTTGCGCAAGTCATGGATAAGCACGCAAGCACCCATCCCAGAAGCACAGAAGGATCGAACGAGCCGTGAAGGTGAACCCGAGCGTCAAGCCCATCTGCGACAAGTGCAGGGTGATCCGCCGGCATGGGCGGGTCATGGTGATTTGCTCCGATCCGCGCCACAAGCAGCGGCAGGGCTGACACCGCCCGCACACCACCGCGTTGACAACTAAATGATGACCTCCCAGTACCACTGAGCGGCTCGGTGCGTAAGCGCCAAAAAGACGATTTATCGCCGCTCGATACGTCCGGCGCGGAGGCCGGAACCCGCCAGCGCGTGGGAACGGACTGGGATCAGACCTTCGCAGACATGAGGAATGGCACATATGGCTCGACTAATGGGCGTCGATCTCCCGCGCGATAAGCGCATGGAGATCGCGCTGACCTACATCTACGGCGTTGGGCGTACCCGCTCCCAGGAGATCCTGGATGGCACCGGCATCAGCCGGGAGCTGCGCACCAAAGACCTGACCGACGACCAGGTGGCCCAGCTGCGCGACTACATCGAGGGCAACCTCAAGGTGGAGGGTGATCTGCGCCGTGAGGTGCAGGCCGACATCCGCCGCAAGATCGAGATCGGCTGCTACCAGGGTCTGCGGCATCGCCGCGGCCTGCCAGTGCGCGGCCAGCGAACCAAGACCAATGCGCGTACCCGCAAGGGCCCCAAGCGCACCATCGCCGGCAAGAAGAAGGCCAGGTAACCCCTGATGGCAACAGCGAAGAAGTCAGCAGCGGGTCCCAAAAAGGGGCAGAAGACGCGGCGCCGGGAAAAAAAGAACGTTCCGCACGGCGCTGCACACATCAAGAGCACGTTCAACAACACGATCGTGACGATCAGCGATCCGCTGGGCAACGTGATCGCCTGGGCTTCGTCTGGACACGTCGGTTTTAAGGGCTCGCGCAAGTCAACCCCGTTCGCCGCGCAACTGGCCGCCGAGAGCGCCGCGCGCAAAGCGCAGGAGCACGGTGTCAAGAAGGTCGACGTCTTCGTGAAGGGTCCCGGTTCGGGCCGCGAGACCGCGATCCGTTCGTTGCAGGCCGCCGGACTCGAGGTCGGCGCCATTTCCGATGTCACCCCACAGCCGCACAACGGTTGCCGTCCGCCCAAGCGGCGCCGGGTCTAAGAAGAGTCAGGAGAGGAACAGACAATGGCTCGTTACACCGGACCCGTCACCCGCAAGTCGCGTCGCCTCGGCGTCGACCTCGTGGGCGGCGATCAGTCTTTCGAGAAGCGCCCCTACCCGCCCGGACAGCACGGCCGCGCGCGGATCAAAGAGAGCGAGTACCGCCAGCAGTTGCAGGAGAAGCAGAAGGCCCGCTTCTCTTACGGCGTGATGGAGAAGCAATTCCGTCGCTATTACGAGGAAGCAAACCGTCAGCCCGGCAAGACCGGTGACAATCTGCTGCGCATCCTTGAGAGTCGTCTGGACAACGTCGTGTACCGCGCCGGCTTGGCCCGGACCCGTCGGATGGCTCGCCAGCTGGTCAGCCACGGGCACTTCACCGTCAACGGCGTGAAGGTCGACGTCCCGAGCTATCGCGTTTCGCAGTACGACATCATCGACGTCAAGGACAAGTCGATCAACACGCTGCCGTTCGAGGTCGCGCGGCAGACCGCTGGCGAACGGCCGGTCCCGGCTTGGTTGCAGGTAGTCGGCGAGCGTCAGCGCATCCTCGTGCACCAGCTGCCCGAGCGCGCGCAGATCGACATCCCGCTCACCGAGCAGCTGATCGTCGAGCTCTACTCGAAGTAACCAACCGTCCGGAAGTTTCGCTACCCGGCGAGACTCCGACCACCTAACGGCATCAAATAGCGGTTGCCGAGAAGGAGAAAGAAAACATGCTGATTTCTCAGCGCCCCACACTCAGCGAAGAGGTCGTCGCCGGGAACCGGTCCCAGTTCGTCATCGAGCCATTGGAGCCCGGATTCGGTTACACCCTGGGCAATTCGCTGCGTCGCACACTGCTGTCGTCGATTCCCGGCGCAGCGGTCACCAGCATCCGCATCGATGGCGTGCTGCACGAGTTCACCACCGTCCCCGGGGTGAAGGAAGACGTCACCGACATCATCCTGAACCTCAAGGGTCTTGTCGTGTCTTCTGAGGAGGACGAGCCGGTCACGATGTACCTGCGCAAGCAGGGTCCGGGCGAGGTCACCGCTGGCGATATCGTCCCCCCGGCCGGTGTCACCGTGCATAACCCCGAGATGCGCATCGCGACCCTCAATGACAAGGGCAAGCTCGAAGTCGAGCTGGTCGTCGAGCGTGGCCGCGGCTACGTTCCAGCCGTGCAGAACAAGGCTTCGGGTGCCGAGATCGGCCGCATCCCGGTCGATTCCATCTACTCACCGGTGCTCAAGGTCACCTACAAGGTGGAGGCCACCCGTGTCGAGCAGCGAACCGACTTCGACAAACTGATCCTCGACGTCGAGACCAAGAGTTCCATCGGTGCGCGCGACGCGCTGGCATCAGCGGGCAAGACGCTGGTCGAATTGTTTGGTCTGGCTAGGGAACTCAATGTCGAAGCCGAGGGCATCGAGATCGGTCCCTCGCCCGCCGAGGCCGACCACATCGCGTCGTTCGCCCTGCCGATCGATGACCTGGACCTCACCGTTCGGTCGTACAACTGCCTCAAGCGCGAGGGCGTGCACACGGTGGGTGAACTCGTCGCCCGCACGGAGTCCGACCTGCTGGACATCCGTAACTTCGGTCAGAAGTCCATCGATGAGGTAAAGATCAAGCTTCATCAGCTGGGTCTGTCACTCAAGGACAGTCCGGCCAGCTTCGATCCGTCCGAGGTCGCCGGCTACGACGTAGCCACCGGTACATGGAACAGCGAAGCCGGCTACGACGTGGACGCCGAACAGGACTTCGCCGAGACCGAACAGCTCTGATACCCCGCTCACATCCCCATCGTTTCTAGGGAGTCTCCAATGCCCAAGCCCACCAAGGGTCCTCGCCTCGGCGGGTCGTCCTCGCACCAGAAGGCGCTGCTGGCCAACCTGGCCACCTCGCTCTTCGAGCATGGCCGCATCAAGACGACCGAGCCCAAGGCCCGGGCGTTGCGTCCATACGCGGAGAAGCTCATCACCCACGCCAAGAAGGGCACGCTGCACAACCGGCGTGAGGTGATGAAGAAGATCCGCGACAAGGATGTCGTGCACGTCTTGTTCGCCGAGATCGGTCCGTTTTTCTCCGACCGAAGCGGTGGCTACACCCGGATCATCAAGGTCGAGAGCCGCAAGGGCGACAACGCGCCGATGGCGGTCATCGAACTTGTACGGGAGAAGACCGTGACGTCCGAAGCTGATCGCGCACGAAGGGCCGCGTCGTCAAAGGCAAAGCAGTCCCAGCCAGCCGCCAAAGAGCAGCCCGCCATCGAGTCGGATGAGGCGTCGGAGGAGGCGGAAGAGCCGCAACTCGAGTCGGTGGATGAAGCCAAAGCTGAGGACGGGGCTATCGAGGAGGCCCAGGCCGCCGAGGTCGAAGTGGCCGAGGGAGCAGCTGACGCCGAGGATGCCGACAAGTCCTGATCGCATGAGCGACGACGTGCTCGCCATCGAATCTGATGGCGGGCACGCTGCGATTGCCCACCATTCCCCTGATCAGATCCGCCTTCGGTTGGACATCGCTTACGACGGAACCGAATTCGCGGGTTGGGCCCCGCAGATCGGGCAGCGCACCGTGGCTGGTCTGCTTGAGGCCGCCCTATCGACGGTGTTTCAGGTACCGGTGAAAGTGCGTGCCGCCGGCCGGACCGACTCGGGAGTCCATGCGACCGGGCAGGTCGCCCAGGTGGACGTCCCGATGCACGCTTTGCCGCAGGCTTACCCTCGCACGCGACGCCGCGGTGAGAGCGAGTTTTGTCCGCTGGTACGCCGGCTCGGAAAGATGTTGACCGAGGACGTTCGGGTCCTCGAGATCACCCGTGCAGCACCCGGCTTCGACGCTCGGTTCTCCGCGCTGCGCCGTCACTACGTCTACCGATTGTCGACGGCTCCGTACGGCGTCGAACCCCACGACGCACGGTTCGTGGCCGCGTGGCCGCGGCCGCTGGATGTCGAGGCGATGGCTGCGGCGGCCCGTGAACTGCTGGGGTTGCATGATTTCGCGGCGTTCTGCCGTCATCGGGACGGCGCCACGACGATCCGGGAGCTGCAGCGCCTGGACTGCAGCCGCGACGGGAACCGGATCGCGGTTCATGTCAGCGCCGATGCGTTCTGCTGGAACATGGTGCGATCATTGGTAGGGGCGTTGCTCGCGGTCGGTGAACACCGCCGCGACGTTGCCTGGTGCGCGGCGCTGCTGACCGGGACGCGGAGGTCCAGTGACTTCACCGCAGCGCCGGCGCGCGGGCTGAGCTTGGTAGGGGTGGATTATCCGCCCGATGGTGAGCTCGCTGCCCGCAACCTCATCACCCGCGATGTACGTGCTGCAGAGGACGTGCGTGCCGCCGAGGAGAGTGATTAAAGCCGTGCCGCCACGAAGTCGGCTGCCTGGTTGACCATTCCTGATTGAACGTAGGCCGGGGCCAGGTGATCGGGCCAGTAGTCCTGCCAGTTCTCGGGATCGGTCGGGTTGCAGATCGGATCGTCACCGTGGCACAGCTCGATAGTGCGGTCACGAAAGACCGGATTGAAGTTCGTAATGGGCCCTACCCATCCAATCCCATTACCGAACAAGGCGACCGCCGCGATGTGCGGGTCGGTGCCGGCCGGCAGCGGCTCCTTGAAACCGAATGCGGCGATGGGAACAGCCAACACCACGTCGGTGACCGCGGCACCCAGCGAGTAGCCGCCCAGCACCAGCCTGGTATCGGGGCAGTTGGCGGACATGTACTGGACACGTTGGCTCATATCGTTGGCGCCCTCGTCGATCTCACTGTCGGCGGGATAAGCCACCGAATACAGCGCGATATTCTTGTCGGTCTTCCCGCGCAGCGCGTTGACCAGCGCATAGCCTATCTGCCCAGCGCCGGGCGGCTCGAGGCGGCCGCGGGCGAATATCAGCTCCACCTGCGAGCATGGGGCCGCCGAGGCAACCGCGAGGTTCGACGCTGCGCCACCCGGTGTTGCCAGCGGAGTAATGAGCCCTACTACGGCGAGAACCACCGCGAAGGTCAGTTTACGAATCACCCGGCCGATAATAGCGACCATTGGCCACGCGCGCTTGGCCACACGCGCTGTCCAAGTCAGATCCGCAAGGCCGCGAAACTGGCAGCTTGGTTGATGAATGCTGAGGATTCGTAGTGTGCGTGTGCGAATGGGTTTCGGCCACTCGAGCAAATCGGGTCGCCGTCGGCGCACAGGTCGATCGCCTTACCGGCGAACGAACCGGCAGCTGAAACCGGGTTGCCGAACTTCGTTGCCGGATTTCCGAAGACCGCGACCGCCGCTACGTTGTTGTTGAGGCCGCCGGGCAGTGGAGGGGCAGATCCGATATTGCCCACCTTGTTCCCCAGGGGTGGCACGCCCGCCAGCATGTCGATGACCGCCGCGCCTTGGGAGTAGCCGCCGAGCACGATCCGGGTGCCGGGGCACTGCTGGGCCATCATGGCGATGCGGTTGGTGGCGTCGGTCGCGCCGGCGGCAGTGTTGAGGAAGTCATAGCTGGCGGGATAGTTGACGCCGTACGTGCCCATCGTGCGCCCTCCCAGTTGAGGCGCCAGCGAGTTCGCGAATGCCTGGCCCACTCTGCCCACGCCTGGGGCCTCGCTCGTCCCGCGCGCGAACACCACCTCGACGTCGGGGCATGGCTGGGCGGCGGCCGTCGGAACGGGGATGACTAGCGCGGCCATCGCGCCAGCCCATATGGTGCAAAGTGCGGCCAGGGCCCGGCGGCTCGGGCGGTCAGAAATCACAAGAGACCGTAACGCACTAACCCACTACAGCAGTCGCGCGACGAAAGCGGCGGCCTGGTTGGTCATGCCGGAGCTTACGTAGTTGCTGTGGGCGCCGATGTCCTCGCCGCTGAGCGAGCACACCGGGTCGTTGACGGCGCAGAGGTCGATCGAGCGCGACCCCCAGACCGGGCTGACCGTAATCGGTAATTCCACCTTCGTGGTCGGGTTGCCGAACAACGCGATCGCTGCGACGAAGTCGGGGGCGTTAGCAGGCAACGGGTTGTTGAATCCGACGGCTGGGAATGGCACCGCGGCGATGATGTCGATCACGGCCGCGCCCTGAGAGTAGCCGCCCAGCACCAGCCTGGTGCCGGGGCAGTTGGCCATCATGTATTGGATATGCGCGCTGGCGTCGTTGGCGCCGCCTGCTGCGGCGAGGAAGTCGAAAGTGGCCGGGTAGTTCACGGCGTAGGCGCCGACCGATCGGCCCCCGACCTGGCCACGCAACGAGTCGACGAACGCCTGGCCTACCCGGCCGAGGCCGGGCGTATCGTTTGTGCCGCGGGCGAACATGACCTCGATGTCCGGGCAGCCCTGTGCGTGGGCGGTAGGTGCGACTGCCGGGCCGACGACAGCTGGCGCGAGAAGTAGAACCGCGGCGGCCAGCACGGTCTTGGCGAGCGACGGGATTCGGGCAAGCCGGCGATCCTCAAGAACAGTCTTCACCCGAGTCATGCTAGCCAGTTTGTCTAGCCGAGGCTGGGGCTCGGTGCAATCAGCGCGGCAGCCGGTGCGTCAGACCAGGTCAGCACGTCCTGAGAGCTGGGTTGGCCTGGCCAACCCTGTCCGACCGTCGCGGCGCCGATCACGGGGCGAGCAGCGGCCAGCGTGATCGGGGCAACCCGGAGTGTTCGACGGGCCCGAGAACGCCTGTTCTCCCTCTACTACTGGGTCCTGGGTGATGGGCGGATCCTCATCCACGAACTTCACGCTGGTCGATGACACCGGCTAATGGTGCGGACCATTGTGCGCCTCGAGATCCATTCCACGTCAACGCGGCTCAATGCCGCGCTCGACGAGCTTCGCGCCCAGATCGCCCCTCTGCAGGCGACCTGGACGCGCGAGGCCGGCCGGCGCCTACCGCGTCGAGCAGGTTCGCTGGGAGCAGGCTGCGGTGGCACTCAACGACATTCTGTACAGCCTGGGCAACGCGGTACGCGATGGCGCCGACGAGGTCGCCGCCATTGACCGCCGTGCCGCCAATGCCTGGGGGGTGTGAGGACCGCCCGCCAGACGCTGTGCGGCCCCTGGGAGGAGGAGAGCCGATCGGGGGCCGCACAGTACATCCCGGGTCCGGTTTGAGCTGTGGCCGTACGAGGTGCGCGGGCTAAGCCCCAGCTATGGCCGTACGAGGTGCGCGGGTCGGGTCTGAGGTGTAGCCGCTGCGGTGACAGCACCGGCGCGCGGCTTCCACTAACGTGTCCACAGTGACCCGGGAGCGCTGCTAGCGGGGTGTGCGTCGATGTTCATCGATACTGGCGAGTTCGCCGAACGAGGCGACTGTGGCGCACCGGTTAACCGGCGTAGCTTGAATGACGAACACAACGCGAGCAGGAGACTCACCATGACTGTCTACGAACGCCCAGGGACTGACGGCTCGCTGATGTCGTTCAAGCCCCGCTACGAAAACTTCATCGGCGGCCAATGGGTGCCGCCGGGTGCCGGGAAGTATTTCGAGAATCCGACGCCGATCACCGGCCAGACATTCTGCGAGATTCCCCGCTCCGACGACAGCGATGTGGAGAAGGCACTCGACGCCGCCCACGCCGCGGCACCGGCCTGGGGCAAGACCTCGGCAGCTGAGCGCTCGGTGATCCTCAACAAGATCGCCGACCGCATCGAGGAGAACCTGGAAACGATCGCCCTGGCCGAGACCTGGGATAACGGCAAGCCGATCCGCGAGACGTTGAACGCCGATATCCCGTTGGCCGTGGATCACTTCCGATATTTTGCAGGATGCATTCGAGCTCAAGAGGGTTCGCTGTCCGAGGTCGACGGCGACACGGTCGCCTACCACTTCCACGAGCCCCTTGGTGTGGTCGGCCAGATCATTCCGTGGAACTTCCCGATCCTGATGGCGGTGTGGAAGCTGGCGCCGGCGCTGGCGGCGGGCAACGCCATTTTGCTCAAGCCCGCGGAGCAGACTCCGGCCTCCATCCTGTACCTGTTTGAGTTGATCGGCGATCTACTGCCCGCGGGCGTGGTGAACATCGTCAACGGATTCGGCGTGGAGGCGGGCAAGCCGTTGGCCTCAAGCAACCGGATCGCCAAGGTTGCGTTCACCGGTGAGACGACAACCGGCCGGCTGATCATGCAGTACGCCTCCCAGAACCTGATCCCGGTCACCCTGGAACTCGGCGGCAAGAGTCCCAACATTTTCTTCAGCGATGTGCTCGCCGCAGCTGACAGCTATCAAGACAAAGCGCTCGAGGGCTTCACGATGTTCGCCCTCAACCAGGGTGAGGTGTGTACCTGTCCTTCGCGGTCGCTGATCCAGGCCGACATCTATGACGAGTTCCTGGCGCTGGCCGCGATCCGCACCAAGGCGGTCCGCCAGGGTGACCCGCTGGACATCGAGACGATGATCGGCGCGCAGGCGTCAAACGATCAGCTCGAAAAGATTCTGTCCTACATCGAGATCGGCAAGAGCGAAGGTGCCAAGGTGGTGACCGGCGGCGAGCGCGCCGAGCTCGGTGGCGACCTCAGCGGCGGATATTTCGTCGCGCCGACGATCTTCACTGGCCACAACAAAATGCGGGTGTTCCAGGAGGAGATTTTCGGACCCGTCGTCGCGGTGACATCGTTCACCGACTACGACGATGCGATCTCGATCGCCAACGACACCCTCTACGGACTCGGTGCCGGGGTGTGGAGCCGAGACGGAAACACCGCCTACCGTGCGGGCCGCGACGTCAAGGCCGGCCGGGTCTGGACAAACTGCTACCACCACTACCCGGCACACGCGGCGTTCGGCGGCTACAAGCAGTCGGGCATCGGCCGGGAGAACCACAAAATGATGCTCGACCACTACCAGCAGACCAAAAACCTGCTGGTGAGCTACAGCGACACGGCCCAAGGGTTCTTCTGATAGGTCCGTTCACCGGCCCGGTGATCGGCGTTTTGACCTGCGCTGACGCCCGCGGGTAAGCTCCCTCGTTGGCGTGTGCTGGCCTTGCGGCCTCCGGTCGCCTCGGGTCCCTGTCGGTCGCCGAGGCAGTCTGTAGCCCACGCCGGACTGGCACCCGGGTCACCGGGATTCAACCCGAGAAGAAACAGAGGTAAGCGCTGTGCCTACGTACACGCCGAAGGCGGGTGACACCACGCGCACGTGGTACGTCATCGACGCCACCGACGTGGTGCTCGGCCGGCTCGCCGTGGAAGCAGCCAAGCTGCTGCGTGGCAAGCACAAGCCGACATTCACGCCCAACGTCGACGGTGGTGACTTCGTCATCGTCGTCAATGCAGAGAAGGTCGCCATTTCCGGTGACAAGCTCGAGAAGAAGTTCGCCTACCGCCACTCGGGTTATCCCGGCGGTCTACGCAAGCGAGCTCTCGGCACTGAAATGGAAAAGCACGCCGACCGCGTCGTTGAGCGGGCGATCGTGGGCATGCTTCCGCACACCAAGCTCGGCCGTCAGATCCAGAAAAAGCTGAAGGTCTACGTCGGTGCTGAGCATCCGCACACCGCCCAGCAGCCAATTCCGTTCGAGATCAAGCAGGTGGCCCAGTGACCGAAACCCCCGAATCGACTCCTGAAACCGTGGCAACGTCGGAGACCGAGGTCGTCGTCGAGGCCGAAGCGCCCCCCCGCGCGCCTGTCGTGTTGGATCGTCCGATCCAGACCGTCGGCCGGCGCAAGGAGGCAGTGGTGCGGGTGCGCCTGGTCCCCGGAACCGGCCAATTCAACCTCGATGGCCGCACGTTGGAGGCCTACTTCCCTAACAAGGTGCATCAGCAGCTCATCAAGGCTCCGCTGGTAACCGTCGACCGGCTGCAGAGCTTCGACGTCTACGCCCACCTGCACGGCGGCGGGCCGTCCGGCCAGGCCGGTGCGCTTCGCCTGGCTATCGCGCGAGCGCTGATCATCGTGCAGCCGGAGGACCGACCGACGCTGAAGAGGGCCGGTTTCCTTACCCGCGACCCGCGTGCGATCGAGCGCAAGAAGTACGGCCTGAAGAAGGCCCGTAAGGCGCCTCAGTACAGCAAGCGCTGATCTAGCCACGGCATGGCGCCCGGTCTACTCGCAATGCGAGTGGCCGGGCGTCGGTCGTTTCCCTGGTTTTCGGGCTCGCATCGCGGTATCGATTGAATGCGACGAGCCTGCCACGTCCAACGCTGCGTTCCCGAACCAGTATTTGTGAGAGGTTGTCACTATGGCTCGACTTTTCGGCACCGACGGGGTGCGCGGGGTCGCCAACCAGGACCTGACCGCTGAACTGGCGATGGCTCTGGGAGCGGCGGCGGCCCGACGGCTTCTCAGGACCGGTGAGGTCCGCAGGCGGGTCGCGACGGTCGGACGCGACCCCCGGGCCAGCGGTGAGATGCTCGAAGCCGCCGTGATAGCAGGCGTGACCAGCGAAGGCGTCGACGCATTGCGGGTCGGCGTGCTGCCTACACCCGCGGTGGCCTACTTGACCAGCGCATACGATGCGGACTTCGGTGTGATGATCTCGGCGTCGCACAACCCGATGCCCGACAACGGCATCAAGATCTTTGGCCCGGGGGGTCACAAGCTCGACGACAGCACCGAGGACCGAATCGAGCAACTGGTCCACCAGGGGGCCGGACTCCGGCCCACCGGCGCCGCGCTGGGACGTGTGGTCGACGCCGAGGATGCCCTCGATCGCTACCTGCGTCACGTAAGCGGGGCTGTGACGACGCGGCTGGACGGGCTCACCGTTGTCGTCGACTGCGTCCACGGCGCCGGGTCGGCTGCTGCTCCTCAGGCCTACCGGGCCGCCGGCGCCAACGTCATCGCTATCCACGCCGAGCCTGACGGGCTGAATATCAACGACGGCTGTGGCTCGACACACATGCAGACGTTGCGTTCAGCGGTGGTGTCCTACGGTGGAGACCTGGGGCTGGCCCACGACGGCGACGCCGACCGGTGCCTGGCCGTGGACAGCCAGGGCCGCATCATCGACGGCGACGCGATCATGGTGGTGTTGGCCCTGGCCATGCACGAAGCCGGCGAGCTCGCCTCCGACACCCTGGTGGCGACCGTGATGAGCAATCTCGGGCTCCATCTGGCGATGCGGTCCGCAGGTATAGAAGTCCGCACTACCGCCGTCGGTGACCGCTATGTCCTCGAGGAACTGCGTGCAGGTGCGTACTCAATCGGCGGTGAGCAGTCCGGTCACCTTGTTATGCCTGCGTTCGGTACTACCGGGGACGGCATAGTCACCGGGCTGCGGTTGATGTCCCGGATGGCTCAGACGCGTCGCAGCCTCGCCCACCTCGCCGAGCCGATGCAGACGTTGCCGCAGGTTCTGATCAATGTCGAAGTATCCAACAAGGCAACGGTCGCCGAGGCCCCTTCAGTGCGCGACGCGGTGGCCCAAGCCGAGGCTGAGCTCGGTGAACGCGGCCGAATCCTTTTGCGTCCCTCAGGAACTGAACAGCTGGTGCGCGTGATGGTGGAAGCTGCCGATGAGGATACCGCTAGGCAGATGGCGGTGCGGGTCGCGGAGTCGGTCAGCGCCCAGGGCTGAGAACGTCACAGCGCCGATGGGAACCAACACGGCCCGACCTGCGTCCAACCTCATATGAGACATGCAGACGCGGCCCGCGTCGAGGTAGGGGCAATGCGCGCGATCGCGCGCGAGTACGAAGCCGCTGCACTGACCATCGAGGGTACTGTGCGAACGCACTTGATTGACTTGGCTTTCGGAGGCGCCTGCGCCGGGCGTGCCTACCTCGCGCACGGCGTGGCGCTGCGCGCCGCGCTTGACGACGTAGTCACCTCGCTGCGGCAGTGGTCGCGGGCAGCCAGTGAAATCGCTGCGGTGCTGCGATCGGCGGCCGACCTCTACCAGGATGCCGACGCGCGCGCCGCCGCATGGGTGGGCGAGGCGAAGCCGGTGGCCGAGGAGTTCGATGTCTCTTCACGACTGGGCGAGGGAATGCCCG
>DAOUYK010000276.1 GCA_030666145.1 Mycolicibacterium sp.
TGAGCGAGCCGCTTCTGCAGCTGGGCGAGCTGGATATCGACGATGGCCACCAGTTGCTCGGGATCGAGTGCGTCGAAGATGATCACGTCGTCGAGGCGGTTGATGAACTCCGGCTTGAACGCCGCCCGCACTGCCGCCATCACCTGTTCCTCGCTGCCACCGGCGCCGAGGTTGGATGTCAGGATCAGGATTGTGTTGCGGAAGTCGACCGTGCGCCCCTGACCGTCGGTCAGCCTGCCTTCGTCGAGCACTTGCAGCAGCACATCGAACACATCAGGGTGAGCCTTCTCGATCTCGTCGAACAGGATCACCGTGTACGGACGTCGTCGCACCGCTTCGGTCAGCTGGCCGCCCTGGTCGTATCCGACGTAGCCAGGAGGTGCACCCACCAGGCGGGCCACCGAGTGCTTCTCGCCGTACTCGCTCATGTCGATACGGACCATGGCGCGCTCGTCGTCGAAGAGGAACTCCGCCAGCGCCTTCGCCAGCTCGGTTTTACCGACGCCGGTGGGGCCGAGGAACATGAATGAGCCCGTCGGCCGGTTCGGGTCGGCAACACCGGCCCGACTCCTGCGCACCGCATCAGAAACTGCTTGTACGGCCTTTTTTTGCCCGACGACACGCTTGCCCAGCGCTTCTTCCATCCGCAGCAGCTTGGCCGTCTCACCCTCAAGCATCCGCCCCGCCGGAATACCGGTCCACGCAGACACCACATCGGCGATGTCGTCAGGCCCGACGTCTTCCTTGAGCATGACGTTTTCGCGAGCCTCGGCGACCGGCAACGCCGCATCGAGTTTCTTCTCGATCTCGGGGATGCGTCCGTAGCGCAACTCGGCGACCTTGGCCAGGTCCCCGTCGCGTTCGGCCCGGTCAGCCTCGCCGCGCAGCGTGTCCAGCTGCTCAGTGAAATCGCGGACGACGTCGATGGCGCCCTTCTCGTTCTGCCATCTGGTGGTCAGCTCTGTGAGCTTTTCTTTGTCATCGGCCAACTCGGCGCGCAGCTTCTCCAGTCGGTCCTTGGACGCTTCATCTGATTCTTTGGCCAGCGCCATCTCCTCGATCTCGAGGCGGCGCACCAGGCGCTCGACCTCGTCGATCTCGACCGGCCGCGAATCGATCTCCATCCGCAGGCGCGATGCAGCCTCATCGACCAGATCGATGGCTTTGTCCGGCAGAAACCGGCTGGTGATGTAACGGTCCGACAAAGTGGCTGCGGCCACCAGCGCGGAGTCGGTGATCCGGACGCCGTGGTGCACCTCGTATCGGTCCTTGAGCCCACGAAGGATACCGACGGTGTCCTCGACAGACGGCTCTCCGACCAGCACCTGCTGGAAGCGGCGTTCCAGCGCAGCGTCCTTTTCGATGTACTTGCGGTACTCGTCGAGCGTGGTGGCGCCGACCAGACGCAACTCACCCCGGGCCAGCATCGGCTTGATCATGTTGCCGGCGTCCATCGCCGATTCGCCGGTCGCGCCGGCACCCACGATGGTGTGCATCTCATCGATGAACGTGATGATCTGGCCCGCGGAATTCTTGATGTCGTCGAGGACTGCTTTCAGCCGCTCCTCGAACTCGCCGCGATACTTGGCTCCGGCCACCATCGATCCGAGGTCGAGGGAGACGACGGTCTTGTCACGCAGGCTCTCGGGCACGTCACCAGCCACAATGCGCTGCGCCAGACCCTCCACGATCGCGGTCTTGCCAACGCCGGGCTCACCGATGAGCACCGGATTGTTCTTGGTTCGCCGGCTCAGCACCTGCACCACGCGGCGGATCTCGTTGTCCCGCCCGATTACGGGGTCGAGCTTGCCTTCCTTGGCAAGCTCGGTCAGGTCGCTGGAGTACTTATCCAGCGCCTGGTAGCTGCCTTCAGGGTCGGGGCTGGTGACGCGGGCACTGCCGCGCACCTTGGCGAAGGCCTCCCGCAGCGCCTGGGGTGAGGCACCCTGGCCAGTCAATAGCTCTGCGGTGTCGCCGTCGCCCTCAGAAGCGGAGCCTGCCGAGCGACCCGAACCGCTAGCCAGCCCCACCAAGAGATGCTCGGTGGAGACGTACTCGTCGTCCATTTCGGTGGCCAGGGCTTGCGCAGCACCGATCGCCGCGATCGACTCGCGGGACAGCTGCGGTGTCGAGGACGATCCGCTGGCGCTGGGCAGCCGGTCCAGCAGCCTTTGCGTCTCGCCTCGGACAACCGCGGGATCGACTCCGACGGCTTCGAGTAACGGCGCGGCGATGCCATCGTTCTGGGTGAGCAGCGCCATCAACAGGTGGGCGGGCGAAATCTGGGGGTTGCCGGCCGCTGTTGCTGCCTGCAGCGCCGATGTCAGCGCTGCCTGAGTCTTGGTCGTCGGGTTGAAGGAGTCCACGGCACCCCACTTTCGTATCCGGAGCCTAATGCGGCCCGTTGAATGCTTGTCGGGTTATACAACACAGTCACGGTTGAGTCTATTCCGCTCAACTTTGATTACTTTCGAGGAGGGAAGGCGCCCTGGAACGCCCGCGAGGGCACCACTCAGTACAGCGCGTAGAGCATAATGACGACGGCCGCCCCTGCCAAGCTGATTCGCGCGCCCGCTCCGTCGACCGGATCCAGCCACCGGCGCAGCGGCCGCGACACCGCTGGCATCAGCCACCACTGCATGGCGGAGACGCTGACGATCTGGCTGACTCATAGAGCCAGCCACGGCTTGGCGCCAAGATTGTCGATGAAGGGGCCGAACAACCCCGACAGCAACATGACCGTCGGTTACAGCACTAGCAGCACCAACATCGCTGACTTCCAGTTCGGCGTCATCAGCGTGCGGCCGTCCTCGATCCACACAGTGGTGGCGAACGGCGTGGTGTTGGAGACGGTCGCGAAGTCTTGGCTCAGAGTCGACCGCAGTCCCGACAGCGCCTCGGTCCGCTGGGCCGAGCGCATCCATTGCGACAGTTGTAGCCCGGTCCTGAGCCGGACCATCGACATCCATTCACCGTTCTGGTCGGCCGGCAACTGGACCGTGCCTTCGTGGCCGGGCAACTCGACGGCCGCTTTCGCCAGCCGAGCCTGTATATCCCGGAATTCATTCTCCTTGCCCGCCGCGACGGCATGGCGGAACAATCCAACCCCCGCGGACATCGGACCGTCGTCGGTGAGGATCAAGTCAACCGAACTGTGCCAATAGCCACGCTGCTGCCCCTCGAGCAGTACCTCCGCGCGTCGCGAGCTGTCGAGCCAACCGTGCAGCTGTTTAGCTTCGGAAAATGTCACGGCGACAGCCCAATCCAGCCCCGAATCGTCACGCACAGACACGGCCGAATTCATGGCCCACAACCGACTGAGCCGACGCCAGCAGGTCCTGCGACCAGAGTCCAAATCCCGCTGCTTCTCCTGCCGCATGGAAGACGGTGACCGCGGTAGCCGACATCACCGGCTCGCCAGGTCAGCCTCGACCCCGCTACCCCGGACGTAAACTTCGGCGATCGATGACTCTCGCATGCCCATCAACAGCGCGAAAAGCTTTTGTTCGCGTGCCAGTTCAGTATCTTCAGCACGTACGGCATTACGTAGCGTCGCATCGAACCCAGAAGCGCCGCAGGGATCGACGACAACGCAGTCGGCCACCTTGCCGAGATCAAAATTGCCGGATCCGCGTGTCTTATTCTCCTGGTGCCCATGAATCAATGGGCACACCGACGTCGCCTTCCGGGCTCTTCAATTTTAATGGTGCAGTTGTGATTTCGCTCTCATAGGGCGTGTCGTTGTGTGGGGAGGCCCTACCCTGGCCGGCACCGTCGACACCTGGTCGCCCGAAATCAACGTCTTCGTACAGACCGGGATCACCAACGCCCGCACCGAGGGCTACAACAGGCTCATCAAACAGGTCAAACGGGTCGGATGCGGGTGCCGAAATCGAAAGAACTCAGCCCGACAGATACGATTCCACTGCACCCGCAAACAGCGGGCCGCAACCCAGACCTCACCCTGATTGCCCGATCAAAA
>DAOUYK010000052.1 GCA_030666145.1 Mycolicibacterium sp.
ACCGAATCCATCAGCATCGTGGCGTTGTCGGTCACGATCTGCAACGCAGGACCGAAACCACCGGGCTCGTCCGCAGCGTAGACCGCCACGCCGGTAGACCCGGGAGATCGTTGACGACCCAGTTGGTACTGCGCCTCAACCCGCGCGGGAAGTGCCATATCGGCGTTGGTCGGCCTCTGCACCGGACCGGTGACGGCAGCCTCGGTGCCGGTGGCTCCGCCATGTGGTCCCCGGTAGGTCTCCAGAAAGGCGGGAATGAGCCGATGGACGGCATCAGGGGTCATCTCCCCATCGGTTCGGCCCCCGACTGCATCCGGATTCAACGACATTCGCCGCTCCTCGCTAACTACTGCAAACCGGCCCCCGTTGGCCGTCATCGGCGCCGGGAGGCGTCGACGCCGTGGTCCGCACGACGAGACTATCCCCGCGTGAGCTTCCTGTGGGTGACCCTGTGCGGACGAGCTGCTTCGGCACCGAGCCGCTCCACCTTATTCTCCTCGTAGCCGCCGAAGTTGCCCTCGAACCAGAACCACCTCGCCTCGTTGTCGCTGTCGCCCTCCCACGCCAGGATGTGCGTGCAGGTGCGATCGAGGAACCACCTGTCGTGGGAGATCACCACCGCGCAGCCCGGGAACTGTTCCAGAGCGTTCTCCAGCGAACTCAGCGTTTCGACGTCCAGATCGTTGGTCGGCTCATCCAGCAGGATCAGATTGCCGCCCTCCTTCAGCGTCAGCGCCAGATTCAACCGGTTACGCTCACCGCCGGAAAGCACGCCAGCCGGTTTCTGCTGGTCGGGACCCTTGAATCCGAACGCCGAGACGTAAGCCCGAGACGGTACTTCGTTCTGCCCCACCTCGATGTAGTCCAACCCGTCGGAGACGACCTGCCAGACCGATTTCTTGGGGTCGATCCCGGCTCGGCTCTGATCCACGTAGCTCAACTTGACCGTCTCGCCCACCTTGGCGGAACCACTGTCGGGCTGCTCGAGACCCACGATCGTCTTGAACAACGTCGTCTTGCCCACACCGTTAGGCCCGATGACCCCGACGATGCCATTTTGCGGCAACGTGAACGAAAGGTCCTTGATCAGCTGCCTACCGTCGAAACCCTTGTCGAGATGTTCGACCTCGACAACGACGTTGCCCAACCGCGGCCCGATCGGAATCTGGATTTCCTCGAAGTCGAGCTTGCGGGTCTTCTCAGCCTCGGCCACCATCTCCTCATACCGCCCGAGGCGCGCCTTGCTCTTCGCTTGTCGCGCCTTGGCGCCCGACCGTACCCATGCGAGCTCCTCCTGCAGGCGCTTCTGCAGCTTGGCATCTTTGCGGCCCTGGACAGCGACGCGCTGGGCCTTCTTCTCCAGATAGGTCGAGTAGTTGCCCTCGTAGGGATACGCGCGACCGCGATCGAGCTCAAGGATCCATTCGGCAACGTTGTCCAGGAAGTAACGGTCGTGGGTAACCGCCAGGATGGCGCCCTTGTACTCGGCAAGGTGCTGTTCGAGCCACAGCACGCTTTCGGCGTCGAGGTGGTTGGTCGGCTCGTCAAGCAACAAGAGATCGGGCTTGGACAGCAGCAGCTTGCACAGCGCCACGCGACGCCGCTCACCACCGGATAAATGGGTCACCGGTTCTTCGGGCGGCGGGCAGCGCAACGCATCCATCGCCTGTTCTAGCTGTGAGTCGATGTCCCACGCGTCGGCAGCGTCCAGTTCCTCCTGGAGCTTGCCCATCTCATCCATCAGCTCGTCGCTATAATCGGTCGCCATGAGCTCGGCGACCTCGTTGTACCGGTTGAGCTTGCCCTTGATCGCCACCCCGTCTTCAACGTTTTCGCGAACTGTCTTGGTATCGTCGAGCTGAGGCTCCTGCTGCAGGATGCCCACGCTCGCGCCCGGAGCCAGAAACGCGTCACCGTTGTTGGGTTGGTCCAATCCGGCCATGATCCGCAAGACGCTCGACTTGCCGGCCCCGTTGGGACCGACGACGCCGATCTTTGCACCCGGAAGGAAGTTCAGAGTGACGTCGTCAAGGATGACCTTGTCGCCGTGCGCCTTGCGGACCTTCCGCATCGTGTAGATGAATTCGGCCATTGCCGTGGTGTCGCCTTTCTCGATCTTCGCGATCTTTTACCGATCCTGCGATGGTCGGGCCCCATACTAGGCGTGGCTTTGCCCCCGTCTTCCACGGCTACGCGGTCAGCGGCAAGCCCTTGTCCTCAAGCTCAGACTCGCCATCAGAGATCTCAGCATCGGCCTCGGGCCGGGCATCCGCGGCAACCTTCGCATCGGCCGAGGAAGTGTCGGGATGCCTGCGCTTGTCGATGCGGACGATGCACCGTGCCAGGTCCGGCCCAACTGAGGTGGCCCGTATCTCAAGCGAGGAACGGCGGTTGCCGTCCCGGTCCTCGTATTCACTCGTGTACACATTGCCGACGACGATTACCGCATCGCCCTTCCCGAGCCCAGCTCCCACGCCCGTGACAAGGCGACCCCAGCAGTTCACCGTCGCGTACAGCGAGTTGCCCGCCTCCCAGCTGCCTTCGGGGGTACGCCGGCGCGAGTTGCTGGCCACGCGAAACTTGAACAGCTCCTGATCCCCCACCCAACGGCGCTCGGGGTGTGTAGCGATGGTGCCTACGACGGTGATTGGGTGTCTCGAACATGTTGTGCTCCTTCTTCCTTGTTTCTGCAGCGGGCCAGGCAGGGCGCCTGCGCTGTCGGTGACATAGCCATTAGGTGACATGGCCATTAACTGCCGCGTTGCCGACATCCGCCCCGGGCAGCTACCCGGGAGTGCGGCGCGCTGTGGATGAGTTACGCATTGGGGATAACCAAGACATAGGTTGATCGGCGCCCCACGTCCGCATCGTGGTGCCCGGCCCGCCCGAGCTGCACTCGGGCCGTACACGCTCACGTCCGGGCAAGGCCAGCCGATGTCCTACCCCCGACGGTGCATCACTGTTTTCGGTGCGATTCGCGCCGGGCCAGTTCGGCCAGCATCCGGTTGTAGGCCGCCAAATCCGCGTCATCGTCACGGTCGGCGGCTCGGTCAAGCCGCTTAGCCGTGCGCTGGTCACTGCGCCGCCACTGGACAAACAATGCGACCAGCACCACCACGAGGGGAACTTCGCCTGCAGCCCAGGCAATTCCGCCCCCGAGGCGCTGATCGCCCAGGAGGTCGGTATGCCAATCCAGCTTCAGCGATCGATAGAAGTCTCCGCCGATCACCGACTGGGTTCCCATTAAGACCACACCAAAGAACGCATGCAGCGGGAGCGACGCGAACAACATCGCCAGCTTGCCGATAGACGGTATCGGCCGCGGCGTCGGATCCACGCCGATGACGACCCAGTAAAACAAATAGCCGCTAAGCAGGAAATGCAGGTTCATCGCGACGTGAGCACCGTGGCTGCCGGCGGCAGCGTCGAAGATACCGCTGAAGTAGAGGCCGTAGAACCCGACAACGAACAACGCCGTCGCCACGAACGGGTTGGTCAGTACCCGCGAAAACCGGGAATGCAGGGCGGCGAGCAGCCACTCGCGGGGCCCCGGCGGCTTGTCGCGTCCGGCGGCGGGCAAGGCCCGCAGTGCCAGCGTGACTGGCGCGCCGAGCACCAGCAGAATCGGCACCAGCATCGACAGCAGCATGTGAGCGATCATGTGCATGCTGAACATCGCCGGCATGTACCGGCCGATCCCCGACGACGTCGTCAACAGCAGCGCCAGACAACCCAGAAGCCATGCCGCAGCCCTGCCGGTCGGCCAGCCGTCACCCCGGCGTCTCAGCCTGCCCACGGCGGCGAGATACATGATCGCGAATACCACGGCCGCGGTGCCCAACAGCAGATCGAAGCGCCAATCGAACAACACCCTGCCCACCGTGGGAGGACCGGCCAGGTCGTACCCGATCTCGACCGCGGGAATCGACGGATTGAGGTTTCGCGGCGGCGGAGGCGGTGTGCGACCCAAGGCAACTGCCACCCCGAACGTCAGACCGAAAACGGCCGCCTCGACCAGCGCCAAGCGGATCAACGAGCCCCGGGCCCCAACGTCCTCACGCAATGCGGCCACTCCCCTGCGGCGCTGTCGCCACCCCAGGTACCCCAGCGCGCACAACGCCGCCACCTTGGCCACGACCAACCAGCCATAGCCGGTGTGCACCAGGTCTTCCGGCCGAATCCGCACCAGCACGTTGATCACCCCGCTGAGCGCCATCGCCACGAAACACCACAGGGCCACAGCTGAGAAACGGCGCGCCGCCAAGTCAGCGTGTTCACCACCCCGGAGCGCGTGGACCAGCAACGCCAACAGCCCACCGGCCCACAGTGCACCGGCAATGACGTGAACGAGCAGAGAGTTGGTGGCGACGTCGTGCGACCCGCCCGAGGAGGAGTGCCCGGTCAGTGCCAGCGGAAGCAGCGTCACCAGAGATCCGATGAATAGCACCGGCGTCCACGACCACCGCAACACCGGCGCACTCACCAGCGCCACGACGAAGGCGAACAACGCCGTCCATCGCCACGCACCCGCGGCATCGATAAGGCTGGCCACCGACCAGATATCGGCCAGTCCCAGCTGCGTCGCCAGCGGCTGACCGCTGACATCGGATACCGTCAGCGCCACCATAAGGACCGCGCAGACAGCCCACATCCCCGAAGCCGCTGTGCCCGTGCGCAAAGCGCGGTATCCGGCGGCATCGAGCACTCCGTTGGACTGAGGGGGTACCATGAAGGCGGCGAAAAGGAACGAGCCGGTTGCCGTCACCGCAGCGATTTCACCCGCGGCCTTCACAAACGGCAGCCCGTAATTGGTGACCGGGCCGGGATCCGGCAAACCCGTGGCGGTCAGCGCATCCGCCAGCGCCAAGGCGGCCAGCGCCGCTGCGGTCACTCCGGCCAGCAACGCCACCCCGTAGAGCACCGACCAAACCGGCACACTGCGCACACCGGAGGTGGCGAGGCGGCCGGGGAACGTCACCCGCCTAGGGTATGGCCTCGCCGAATCGGACCTACTACACGGACTCTCCACGCATCTTCCGGCGACTCCGCTCACGGGCGAAGAACTGGTCTCGCGAGTAGCCTTCGACCATCTCCATGTCGGTCAGGACCCCGCGAAGCTCATCGCGGAAAGCGATCCGTCGGGCGGCCAGGTCATCAGCGGGCTGGAGGAGTTGCTGGTCGACGGCGACCTGTCGAGCCGTGGTAAACAGCAGCATTGACGCCGACTCGGTGCTGCGGACCACGCCCTGTGCCACGTACTGCTGCCCCAACCCGAGCGCTTCAGTGGTCAGTTCCTTCTCGGAAACGTCTGCGGGGGCATCGATCAAGACGTCGGCGACGATCCAGTATGCCTCGAAGAATGGGCGTAGCAGCGGCCCTGCGATCGCCGGACTTTTTGCCCGCAACAGCGCCTTGATCCGGTCGCCACCGGCTGCGACATCCTGCTGCCAATCCTCATGCCAGGACATCTCCTGGGCGACGTGATCTCGAAAGCTCGCGGAGTCGGCGAAATAGAAATCGAACTTCAGCAGATCCCGCAGCCGCATCACCTGAGACCAAAAAGCTTCCAAACGGTCGGATTCCGCTCGCGCGGCGTGAGCGGGGGAAAGCTCCACTAGTGACGTCTCCAGGAACGCGTCAATTAGTGAGTTCCGATAGAACGCAGCCTCGTACTCGTCGTCCGGTGCGATATACCAGACAGGTTCCCGACCGCCGTCGATCCGGGTCACCGGGTGTCCGTTGGACAACGCGTCGACCGCGGCGCGGACCCCGTCGAGGGTGCGCAGCCGCAGCGCGCTGTTCGTCACCGGGGTCTGCTTGCGCTCGAGGTAGTCCAGCGAACCCTGCAGGGTGTGGTGCAGCTGGTCGAGAGTCAGCGCGACGCCACGGGTGCTGAGCAGCAACGCCGACACCAGCGCAGTCGCATTCACCGGGGTTACCTGGAGGATCCGCCACGCAACCTCGAACGCCATCTTCTGCAGCGCAAGGCGTTTGGCGTCCTGGTCGCCTTCCATCGGGCCGTGCGGCTCACCTAGATACTCGCGCATCGAGACCGCCGCGGGAAACCGCACGTAGATCTTGCCGTAATTGCGTTCGCCCTGCGCCTTGATGAAGTTGTACATCCACGACAGACCCTCGGGTGTTTTCTCGCCGCCTCGCGCGTAGGCCGCGTACTCAGCGGTCTCATGCAGCTGATCGAAGCTGATCGATACCGGCTGCAGCAGGATATCGTCACTGCGGCCGTCTAGGTAGGCGTCGGCTACGTAGGCGAGCAGACCAAGCTTGGGAGGCAACATCTTTCCGGTTCGCGACCGAGTGCCCTCGATCGACCAGCTGAGGTTGAATCGCTTCTCCACGATGTAGCCGACGAATTCACGCAGCACATACTTGTACAGCGGGTCGTCGAGCTTGCGACGGATGAAGATGACACCAGATCGGCGCATTAGCAGACCCATCACGCCAAAGGACAGATTGATGCCCGCGAAGGTGTGCACAGGCGGCAGCCGGTTCTCCTGCATCGCCACGGGCACAATCGCACCGTCGAGATAAGACCGGTGGGAGAACAGCAGTACCGCTGGGTAAGACTCGAGCGCCTCCCGCATCGATTCGACCTCTAGGCGGTCGTAATCGATGCTGGGATCAAACCCTCTGCTGAAAATCGCGCGGCCCAGCGACGGGATCAGATCAACGGAGAACCGGCTCCATCCGGTGCCAAGCTCCTCGAGCATCTCGCCGGCCTTGTCAACGGTCGCGCCGGGAATCTCTTCGAGCCCCTCGCGGAACCGCGCGGAGGCCAGCATCTCGGGTTTGAACAGGCGGGGCGACTTGTACTCGGGCCCGAGTAGGCGAAGCTCGACGCGCTCGATGGCCAGTATCGCCCGGCGGATGACGAATCGGGCAAATTGCCTTGGGTTCTCGGCGACGGTGGTGTCGCTCCACTGCTGGCGCAGCTCGGACACCTTGGCAGGTTCGCCCGCAACGACGCGGGCACGCGACGGATCGCGCTTGAGGATGCGGTGCTGCAGCAGCTGTGGCGGGCAGTAGGTGTCGCGACCCGACAGCAGTGACACCACCTTGGATCGTGTTGGCAAGCCGCCCGGCACCCAGAACACGCGCACCGGAACCACGGAGCGGTCCTCATCAGCTTCGAGTAGATCGATGAGCCCGGACAGCACTCCCTCCGGCGGATCATCGTCGGAGGGCAGCTTGAGCACCTCGATGTTCGAGCCGGGGTGCTCGCGGCGCTGCAGGTGCAACCAGTCGTTGAGCATTTCCTCTTCAGCCGGGGAGGAAACCGACGCGAGAACAAGGGCGTCGTCGGTGGCGGTGAAGGCCGCCATCACGTCAGTGCGGGCCTTCATGGCCGCCCCTTGGCGCGGGTGTGCTTGGTGGGCGCCTTCTGAGCCGGCGTCTCGCTGGCCGCCGAGGCCTTGCCAGCGGCTTTCTTGGCCGGAGCCTTTTTGCCCGGGGCCTTCTTTGCCCGCGTCTTGGCCCGCTTGTAGAGGTCCGGAGTTGACAGCTCATCGTGCGGCCAGTCCTTGAGTGTCTCGAGATAGAGCTCGCGTACCTCGGCGATGCGCTCGGTCAAGTTGTCGTGGGTCCACTCGTCGACCGGGATCGGCGGATAGACAGCGACATCGACGGTGCCGGCGTTGAACGTGCTTGAGTCACGCGCAGCGATCACCTCAGCGTTGCGGATCACGATCGGCACGATCGGGATGCCGGCCGACATTGCGATCCGGAATGCGCCCTTCTTGAACACGCCGACCTCAGTGGTGTCCAGCCGCGTGCCCTCCGGTGCGATGAGGATGGACAGGCCTTTTCGTGCGAGCTCCTCGACCTTCTGGAGGCCCTCTACGGCCTTGGCCGGGTCGTCCCGATCGATGAAGGCTGCATCCATGATCTTGCCCATGGTGCCCACGATGGGATCACTCTCGAGCTCCTTCTTGCCCACCGACGTGAAATTGTCACTGACTAGCCTTCCGGCAATCAGCGGATCCGCCTGGTTGCGGTGGTTGAAGATGAACACCGCAGGCCGCCGCGCAGTCAAGTTCTCCTTCCCCAGAACCTTCAGGTTGATCCCGATGGTGTTCAGCAGGGTCCGCCCGAACAGCGAGGTGAAGAAGTTGACGCCGGCGCGGCGGTTGCGGGTCAGCAGACCGACACCGACCGCCCCGGCTGCGATCGGCATCATCGTCGCGATTCCCGCGGCAGTGCGCAGCTGTGACAGCGGGCTCGTGCCGCTGCGGCTGCTGAACCGCAGCACTGGCCACCCGCGTTTGGCGGCGACGGCGGCCATCTTGCCCGCGGGATTCGTCGGGCGCGGGTTGCCGACGAGGTACATCAGCGCGACGTCCTCGTCGCCGTCGGCGTAGAAGTAACTCTTCGATAAATCGACGCGGTTCGCGCCGGCGAACTCTTGAACTGCCCGGGCCTTACCGGACCCCCAAATGATCGGCCGCTGGACCTCGCCAGTGATCAGTCCGTCGCCGTCGGTCTCGAACTTATTGCTCAGGACGTTCTGGATACCGAGAAACCGCGCAACGGGCTCAACCTGCACCGTCAGCGCGGATGAACTGAGTACGACCGTGTGGCCGCGGGCCACGTGCGCACGAACGATCTCACGCATTTCCGGATAAATTCTGCTGACTATTTTCTGTACGAACAATCGCTCGGCCAGTTCGTCGATGTCAGCGACAGAGTTGCCGCGCAACATGCGGGCACCCTTGCCGATGAGGTCCTCGAACTCAGAGCGGCCCAGCTGGTGGTTGAGCCCGGCCTGCACCATACCGATGAACTCGCCGACCGACATCTGGCCGCGTCGGATCCAGTCCTGCGTCATCACCACGCCGGTGAAGCCGGCGACGAGCGTGCCATCGAGATCGAAGAACGCGCCAACCGCGCGGCCCCGCGGGCTGGCTTTGACCTCGCTGACCGAACCCGGAAGTCGCATCTGATGACTGTTACCAGGTGTACCCGATGTCATTGTGCGGCACTTCCGTTAGATGAGAAGGGACTAGGTTCCTCGGCTGAGGTCGGTGATGCCGAGTTGAACGTCGCCGGCGAAGCGCGACCGTCACCACCGAGAGCGAGGACTTCGTCGAAACCGCCGAGCAAGCAGCTCGCGAGCAGATCCGGGTCGATGATCGATGCCCTGTCGTAGCGCAGGGTGATGGTGCAGTAACCGGACCGAGAAATCAGCACGACCATCATCGCCACGCCGGGCAGCGGCCCCAGGCCATACTGCCGAAGCACTTTCGCGCCGGCGATGAAGGTATCCCCGGCGTAGACAAGCACATTGCTGGCCTGCACGTCGGAGTTCACGATGGACCCGGCTAGGGATTCCAGCACAGTGTCCGGCAGCAGGCTCACGACCGGGGCGATAGCACCGACCATGTCCAAGGCACGCTCGTCTCGCTTGCGAGTCATCTGCGATCGGATGTTCTTGATGCGGACTTCGGGGTCGGCAAGGCCGATCGGCGCCGCGAGGTTCACACCGGCGAATCTGTTTCCGCCGGCTGGATCTGCATCGGAGCGCAGGTTCACCGGGACAGCCATCGGCAGCGTGTCGACCGGGATCCCCTTGGCCTGGTGATAGAGACGCAGCGCGCCGCACAACCCGGCGAGATATGCGTCGTTGATCGACCCGCCGGCAGCCTTGGCCGCACGGTGCAGATCTCCAAACTTGATATCGATGGCCTCGCTGCGCGAGGACAAGCTGCGGCGGCGCAGCAACGGTGACGGGTCGGCAACTGGTCCGATCACCCGGGCGCCCGACATCGTGTAATCGATGGCGCTGCCAAGCCGAGACACGGGATCGCGCACCACGTGCCCCAACGCCTGCGCGGCGCCGAACAGTACGTCGCGCACACCTCCGACGATGGTGCCGGGCAGCCGATTAATCCCTTGACGCATCAGGTCGTTGGGCGACAGGTCGGACGGGATAGGAAGTGGTGCGGTGTCCTGCACAGGCGGTTCACGCTCAAGATCGTAGAGGTTGGCAAACATTTCCACGCCGCCGATACCGTCGGTGACGGCATGGCTGAGATGCACCATCAGTGCCGCCTGCCCGTTCTCCACGCCCTCGACGAGGGTCGCTGTCCACAGCGGGCGGGAGATGTCCAGTGGCGACTGGGCGGCAACTTCGGCGAGATCCATCACCTGGCGCAGGGTGCCCGGTTCCGGGGCACGCACGCGGCGAAGGTGGAAGTCGAGGTTGAAGTCAGGATCCACGACCCAGCGCGGAGCAGCGGTGGGCAGCGTGGGCGTCACGACCTTCTGCCGCAGCCGCAGCACCTTGCGGGAGGCGTTCTCGAAGCGGCTGCGAAAAAGGCCCCAGTCCGGGGTGGTGTCAAGAAGCTCCAGCGTCATGATGCCCGAGCGCGTACGCGGGTTAGCCTCACCGCGATGCAAAATCTGGTCGAGGGCGCTGAGTTCCTCCGGGAGTCCGGCCGCATCCAGGTCCGGCGCGTTGCTCATGGCTCCAAGCTAGTCGGCGACCCCGTGATGGGGAGCGGCTTTTGTCGCCGCGGCAGCAGAGGTCATCGCCGCAACGTTAGATACACTCCTCGACGTTGCCTCCGTAGCTCAGTCGGATAGAGCAAGGGCCTTCTAATCCCTAGGTCGCAGGTTCGATTCCTGCCGGGGGCGCAGTTCAGACTAGGTACCGTCGGTACCGTTCGATGACTAGGTTTCGCCGGTACCGTTCGATGACTAGGTTCCGCCGGTACCGTTCGCTACTGAATTGCACACAATACAAACGGCATTCCAACGCTGCATCGGCTTCCGCACCTCGACCTGCAGTCACAGCCATAGCCGACGACCCGACGGCCCCGACGACGTAGCCCCCACCGACGTAGCCCCGACCGGCCCACGAACCCGGATGCCCGCTCAGAGGCTGTTTCCAACGATGGCCGGTGACCGACCGATCTGCTCCTGAGGGGAGTTGACAACCGGAAATGGCGAAAAGGGGGTGGGTCGCAGTTGTCGCAGTTGCCAATGCGAGCATGGTGGCGTGACTGGCATCCCCTCCGCCGGCTCCATATCCCTGTCCACGCTCACCGGCGATCCGGTGGCGCGCGTCCCCGCTGACGCCACGGTCATGGACGTTGCGAAGGCTATCGTGGCCGACGAAGTTGGGGCGGTCGTCGTGGGCGACGACGAGCGACCTGCGGCACTGGCGAGCGAACGCAATGTCGTTCGGGTGGTTGCCGCCGGTAAGGACCCAGCTTCGGTGCCGGCCCTTGAGGCGGCCAGCACGAAGCTGGTGTGGTGCGAGGCCGAGGCTACCGTCGGAGAGGCTGCGGTCCGGATGATGGATCGCTACATTCGCCATCTACTGGTGGAGCAGGAAGGCGCGCTGGTCGGCATAGTTTCGGCCCGCGACCCTCTGGGGGTATACAGCGCCGAAACCAAACTGAAGATCGATTCGGATTAAGGCTGCGGCCAGGGCTGGCGTCCGGCCACATCTCGCAAATCTCCGCGCTCGTACAGCAGGTGAAGTATCGGCGTTCCCCACACAGGATCAGGTGGTTACTGCACGGACCGCTGACTGGAGGCGATCAGGAGACCCCAGCTCCCCCGAGAACCTGGCCGCTTGCTCAGCGCAAAATTCAAGACAACACGCAGGCCCCGGCCACCCAACAGCACAGCCCCAATAGCCACAACCGGCCACAGCACACCAGCCAGGAAAGCCACCGCGACTTGATCAACAGGACTGACTTCGGTACGTAGATCGGAAAACCAGATCGCACAACCCAGCGCCGCCGTCGCCATAACAAGCGCGCCGCACAAGTACACAGTCAGCACTCCAGTCACCTCTATGCCGACGGTCTACGTCGCTCCCGCACGTTCCCGGAAACCTCGCCCCAGTGTGACGGGAAACACTGTGACCAACCCAAAAGATGCCTGCGTCCGGCCTGCGAACAGATAGCGAACCCCGGCTACCGCACTCGCCGTCTTGGATATTGCCGCGGCACCTGGAGACATAGTGAATCGGCAATGATGTGATCCAGCTTTTCGTTAGGCGCCCCTCAGCGGCTGGCACATCGACTCTCTCCGATCATCCGCGGAAGTTCTCACCAGCCCCTTCACCCCGGCCGGCAGATGTCAACTCCGAGTGGCCGCCGTGACGAAGCATCGACGCAATAGGTGGCGAAGCGCCGATGTAATAGGCCGATGTAATAGACTGTCCAGGGCCAAGGGGGCGATGAGGTTACGCACCCGGCCGATCGGCAAGCCGCCAGGCGGCGTCGAGGGCGTGCAGTCGAAGTACAGACTGCTCCCCCTCTGCGAGGAGCGAGTCACAAGACCAACGCTCTGAGTCAGGGCGGATACCGGCGCTTACCAGCTACTGCGGTGCCGCAGCGCTAGCCGAGTTTCGTGATCGATGCGAGTGAAATGCACACGAGAGGTTTGTAGATTGACTATTTCAGGCGTAGATCCCAATGCCGAACTAAGCATGTCGCAGCAGAGCTACGGCGACAATCCACTAGCCGATCGCGAGACCGACCTTTACCGCGGTGAATACATCACAGGATTCGTCGATAAATGGGATGAGCTGATCGACTGGGACGCTCGCGCACAGTCCGAGGGCAGGTTCTTCATCGACGTCCTGCGTGCCCGCGATAAAGAGAGCGTCCTCGACGTCGCCACAGGTACTGGATTTCATTCTGTTCGGCTCACCGAGGCCGGCTTCGACGTGACCAGCGCGGACGGTTCAGCGGCCATGCTCGCCAAGGCGTTCGAGAACGGCGCCAAACGGGGTCTCATCCTCAAGACCGTCCAGGCGGACTGGCGGGAGTTGAACAGGGGCATCCAAGGCAAGTACGACGCCATCATCTGTCTCGGCAACTCGTTCACACATCTGCATGAAGAGCAGGATCGCCGCCGCGCTCTGGCCGAATTCTATGCCGCGCTGCGCCACGACGGCATTCTGATCCTCGACCAGCGCAACTACGATGAGATGCTCGATCACAACTTCACGTCGAAGCACAAGTACTACTACTGCGGGGATCGAGTATCGGCTGAACCGGTTCACGTCGATGATGGCCTCGCTCGATTCAAGTACACCTTCCCGGACGGTTCCGAGTACACCCTCAATATGTTTCCGCTGCGCAAGAACTATGTCCGCCGGCTGATACGCGAGGCCGGCTTCGAACGTGTGCGCACATACGGCGACTTTCAAGAGACGTACCAAGAAAACGAACCCGATTTCTTCGTCCATATAGCGCAGAAATCCATTGAGGACACAGCCAGCGTCCGAGAAGAGGCGGAGGCCTACTACGACAGCGACGACGCCGATACCTTCTACTCGTTGATCTGGGGCGGCGAAGACATCCACGTCGGCTGCTATGAGAACACTCGCGACATCGCTCAAGCCAGCATCGAGACGATCGATCGCATGGCAGCCCAACTCACGAAGCTCGACAGCGACGTAAAGGTGTTGGACCTCGGTGCCGGTTACGGCGGGTCTGCACGTCGCCTGGTCAGCAAGCGCGGCTGCTCGGTGACCTGTCTCAACATCTCCGAAACACAGAACGATGCCAACCGAAACAAGAACAAACACAGCGGATTTCAGCAGAAGATCCGCGTCGTGCACGGCAGCTTTGACGACATCCCCGAGCCTAATGACAGCTATGATGTCATCTGGTCGCAGGATGCGTTTCTGCATGCGCCAGACCGCCGCAAAGTGCTGACAGAAGCATTCCGTGTACTCAAGCCCGGGGGCGAACTGGTCTTCACCGATCCCATGCAGGCCGATGACGTTCCCGAAGGCGTACTCCAGCCCGTCTACGATCGGCTGCAGCTGCCCGACCTCGCTTCGATGCATTTTTATCGGGAAGCTGCATTAGCGCTCGGTTTTGAGGTAGTTGACCAGCTAGACCTCATCAACAACTTGCGGACACACTACGACCGCGTGCGCGAGGAACTTCAAACCCGACGTTCAGAACTCGAGCAGAAATCCTCCGCGGAGTACCTGGACAAGATGCTCGTCGGCCTGGGGAATTGGGTGAACGCCGCCGACAAAGGCTACCTCGCTTGGGGAATCCAGCATTTCAGGAAGCCGCACGCCTAGCAGAGTAGGACTGTCGACGTCGAGAGGTCAAGCGCCAAGCGGGCCTGGCCGGTCGACGCGCACCGGATGAGCGAGTACGGATTCGTGTAGGTAGCCAAGCTCATTCCAGGGTGTGGTGTCAGGCTGTGAGCGTCCTTGGTCATCGGTTGCGCGTACCCGCACCAAATGATCGCCCGGTTCCGGATCCCAGTCGAACTCCCAGCGCGCCCAGACCCCCGGCAGCGCTGTCGAGGTGAGTCGCGCGTCCTGCCATTCTCCATCGTCGATGCGGTACTCAACGCGGGTCACCCGGTTTTCGCCGGCATATGCCCGTCCTCGGACCACCTGTGGCTCCGGCCCTAGGCGTGCCGGCCAGGGCAGCTCTACCAGGCTGGACACCGTCAACGCGTTGATCACCGAGCCGCGGGCCGGCGGGACGGCCGGATAGTCCGGACCGATCAGGACGTAGTCGACTGTGGTCCAGGGGCTAGAGAGGGCCTCCTGGGATACCTCGATCCGCCCGAGCCACTTGATGCTGGCGGCGCCGAGCCACCCCGAGACGACCAGGCGGGCGGGGAAGCCGTGATCGGGCGGCAGGATTTCGCCGTTCATCGCCAACGCCACGATTGTGTCGTCGGCCAATGCCTTTGTCAGCGGCAACGGCCGACGAGTCCGAGTCGCGTCCAGCGATTCCACCATGACATCGACTGCCCCGCAACTGATTTCCGCAGATTCGAGCAGTTCGCGCAACCGCACGCCTGTCCACTCCGCGCTGCCAATCGCGCCACGCCCCCATTGGGTGCCCTCGAACGTACGGCCGAGTTCCTCCCCTAGAAGGACCCGCCGATTGCCGGCACACTCGATTGTTCGCACCATAGAGGTCAGCGGGAATCGCTTCCACAGGTCGTCGTAGCTGTAAGTAACAGGCCTCTGTATCCCGTCACCCTCGATCCGCAGATTCCATGTTGCGGAGTCCACATGCGGAGCAGGAGCGTGGCTGCGGATGAAGAAGTGGTTGGTGGGAGTGAGATCCCCCGGCATGCTGTCCGGTCTGGTCCCGTAGTCGAGACCAGACCCAGTGTCCTCCATGAGCTCGGCGGGGATGGGTTTGACAACGCCCCGCTCGGTCGAGGTGTGCATGGTCTCCGTCTCCGTCTGCGATCGTTCGGGCTGGTTGGTCAATCATCGCCGTTCGGGGCTCAATCCGCGCGGATTTGAGCCGCCGAAAGTTGACTGCCGCGGTGCTCTCAGCCACGCCTACGGAGCAGGTGAAGTATCGGCGTTCTGTGACCAACCCAAAGAAAGCCTGCGGCCGGCCCGCGAACGGATAACGAAACCCGCCCCTAGTTGCCTGGCGAATCGCCTATTGAAGTGCGCTCGAGCATCGGAAGGACCTCCTGCCCGGCTCAACTCACCCAATGCGTAGAGAGCTACGCAGAGCCCTTCTTATTATCCTCTCAGGAATGCCCCATGCCCCCTGACGGCGACCGCGGAGCCGAGCCCCACGATGCCGCGCGCAGCACAGGCGTCGATGGCACTAGGGATGGTATTCCACGACCGCCGTCATCGCGCCGGCCTACCATCAACCCATGGGCGAAGCCCTTGCCCGTGAGCGCGAAGGAGTGGTCAACGGTGCCCATGTCTGGATATGAGATGCGATATCGTTCGCCGCTTGGGTCTGCCCTGCTCTTGGGTGCTCTG
>DAOUYK010000036.1 GCA_030666145.1 Mycolicibacterium sp.
GTTCTACTCAAGCTCGCCATGCACCCGCCTCGCCTCATCAGCATCCAGCCTCATCTGCCGCAGCGTGGCCGCAGCCTGCTCGTCAGTAAGCGAGTAGGACACACCCTCCTCGACATCGGGGCAGCATGGTGGCTCGCCCTCATCGAGATCAACAAGCTCGTGCACGACGTCGTCATGATTAGGCAAGATGGGTAGCGTAAGTCACGAAGGGCACTTCGGTTCGGGGCGCTGGCGCCCTGTTATTTCACTGTTGTGCTGTGCCAGAACGTATTTCACTGTTGTGCTGTGCCAGAACGACGGCGAGCGAGAAGGTAAGGAGTTTCACGATGTTGAAGATGCTCGGTAGCACCTGTCGCCGTTTTTCAACGGCTACGCTAATAGGTGCCTGTATCGCCGCACCTGCCATTGCTATGGCCGTTCCCGCGAGCGCGGAGCCCAACCCGTTCAACCCTGGGGATTGCATAGCCAACGCGGATGCCATTTGCAATATTGGTCCATACGGCCCCGGCAGCGTGACGAATCCCGCCAACCCGGCGAGTCCGATGAACCCGATGAACCCCGCTAACCCGGCGAGTCCGATGAACCCGATGAACCCTGCCAACCCGGCGAGTCCGATGAACCCGATGAACCCCGCCAACCCGATGAGTCCGATGAACCCCGCCAACCCGGCGAGTCCGATGTACCCCTAGCCCATCGGGTCTATAGGCAAGCCCATCGGATCTATAGGCTTAGGTCTACCCGCCCCAACGAACACACCACCATCACGACCAGCAGCACGGGCACGTTCACGGGCAGCCGCCACCATGTCGGCAGTGATGCCGAGCTTCTGATCCTGTGCCCATCGCCGCCATCTACTCACCATCGGGCTTATCCTCTGGCTGCACACGTACAGCATCAAGCCAGTTACGCACAGCACGCTGCCGGTCCATCTCCTGTGCCTGCGCTATCTGCTTGCGCTCCTGAGCGATAGCCTGTGTCTAGCCGCTGTCGGCCCCACCAAACAGCATCATCGTCGTAGCCGTCGTCACCCTGCGTGCTCACCTGCCACCGCCAGGGGTGTACGGCACGGCCACGGTCTCACCGTCGGCGGTCGCATCGCTGGAAGCCGCCACTGGCCGGTGTCTAGAACGCCGGGCTACAGCCCAATCCGCGTCAAATGGCTGTCTACGGCGAACACATGCTGCCATCGCCCGCAGCGAGATCGACGCGATGCCGGCGGAACCGGCGCAGGCAGTGGAGTACTCCGTCCTCGGGAAGGTGCTCTACGAGCCCGTTCTGACCGCGATTCGACGACTCGCCCACCAGAGCATGGTGGTCAATCGCGGCGGTCGCAGCTGGACGGACGCGTTTGGAGCATGCTCGGTGGTTTGGAACTGGCAAAAGCACGTCACGTCGATCGGGCCACTGTCGCGAAGTCTTACCCGTGCCTTTTCGCGTGACGGGCGAGGTCATCGACGTACTGCTGGGTCTGTCCGGCGGACCGGTCGCTCGAAGGCCAATTAATCGCCTCGAAGAGATTGTCCATTTGATTATCGATAGTGCCCTTGACTCTTGGGTTAAAGTCGCTAAATTTTACTAGTGGGAAACAAAAAGAACATTTTCGCCGAAACCGGCTGGTCCAACCCGAGAGTCTCCCAGTTCCTGATGGTCGTCACCCTGATCGTTGGCGCTATTGGCTACTTCATTGGATTCCTCAAGATCAGCTCAGAGGGGGCTGAAGCGGCTGTCAGTCCAGTAGCGCTGCTGTCCGTTGGGGTCGTCGGCATCATTTCAATGATCCGACACTCGGTATTCCACCGCAGTGACGCCGCCCGCATGGGCTGGGACCTTGGACAGCGCAACAACTTTCAGCTCGAAGTTGGTTTCGCCAACCTCGCAATCGGATTACCTGCCCTTATCGCCGTTGCCTTCGACTGGGGCGTCGTCGTCGAAGCAGCGTTCGTACTCGCTTATGCTGTGTACTTCATCCAGGTCACCGTGCTCGTATTAATGGATCGTGAAGATGGCAAGCTCAACCTGTCTCGGGTGGCAATGATGGTGATGCAAACGGTTTTTCTCGGCTACTTCGCACTCTCGGCGCTTGCTGCAGCAAATATCAATCCACTGTAAATCAAAAGTCGGCGACACGATGTGCTCCCCAGCGCGCCAGAGATAACAAAGACCAAGGACTATGTTTAGAACGCCCGTTAACAGTATCCTAAGAACTTACCCCACGACTAATTATCGGCCATCGGATTGAGCAGCCTTGAGTTCAACTGTGACCGCGATAAGGAGCTTCGCCTGCGAGCGGCGCAACAGCAACGAATCCCCCGAACACTCTCCCTAGCGTGACGCCACTAGGGCACGACGCGGCATCCTCAAATACGCTCTCGCAGCCCCGCGCTAGCGGCTGGGGTCCGGACACAATCGAAGACCTCCGACGACACCACCCCCGCCAGATGTTCGCCGTTGTAGAGCACGAATACCGGCCTGCGCGCCGCGCTCACCTTCCCGTCGCTGTCGGCAGTCCACACCACGTCAGGCGCGAGCATGGCCATCAGCCCGTCGAGGTCGCCGGTTGCCGCCGCGGCAAAAAATTGCGACGCCAGTTCGGCGGACAAGTTGGGGTCGACGGGCTCGAACCGCTTAGCCGCGCTTGAACATGTTCGCGGGCGCGGTGGGCCATTTGACGCACAGCAGCCGTCGATTTGTCGATCGTCGAGTCGATCTCTTCGTAGGAGAACCCGAACACTTCCCGAAGTACGAACACGGCGCGTTCGGTGGGGGCTCAGCGTCTCGAGGACTACCAGCATCGCCATTGACACGGACTCGGCTAGCAACTCATCGGCAGACGCGTCCTGTTCGGTCAACAGCGGTTCGTGCGCAGCCACGGGCCGATGTACTCTGCGCGACCTGGTGAGCTGGGTGGACCGTCCGATCACGAGCTGCACCCCGGGGTTCAGGCTTGCTGCGAAGTCGGCGACTGCCGCACTGCTGTTCGCCGTGGTATCGGCGACCTGCTGGTGCAGTCGGATGCGTTCGACTAATTTCGCTCTCGGGTTGACCAATGTCACCCCCGCGGCTTCGTGCGGACGGTTGGCCGTCATCACCCCGGCGTACCCGCCACTAATCACGACGACGTTGGTGTTGCGGCTGGCTGTCTTCTCGGTGATGGTGTTTCTCTTTCTTTCGGACATGCCCTTGAGGCAGCGCTAACCTGTCCGATGTGAAATGACATGACGCACATCACATATATGTGAGGAGAAGTTCAGTCCGTTTGGTAGCGCGGGAAGACCCCGATAGGCGCGGGAAGCGTCGAGCCGGGCTCTAACGGCGTCTGTACCGCCGTGAACGCCCGCCGATCATCTGGCTGGCCGAGCAGGTCGAGCAGCTTGGCCATCGACTCTGGCATCACGGGCTGGCTCAGCAGCGCGGCGATGCGCACTACCTCCAGCGTCGTATACAGCACCGTGCCGAATCGCAGCTGCGCCTCTTCGCTGTCGGTCTTGCGTAGCACCCATGGCCTCTGGGCTGAGAAATACCGGTTGGCTGCCCCTAGCACCGTCCAGATCGCTTCGAGGGCCAGGTGCATGGCGGGTACCTCAAAATGTGCGCGGACCTTCGGCAACAGGTCGCCGGCGAGAGTCAGCAATTCCTGGTCGGCGTCGGTAAACGGGCCCGGTTCGGGCACTACGCCGTTGAGATTCTTGTTGACCATCGACAGCGACCGCTGAGCAAGATTGCCGAATTCGTTGGCCAGGTCGGTATTGATGCGCCCGATGAGGGCTTGTTCGCTGTAGCTGCCGTCCTGTCCGAACGGCACTTCGCGCAGCAGGAAGTAGCGCACTTGATCGAGCCCGAAAGTGTCTACCAACGCGACGGGGTCGACGACGTTGCCGACGGACTTGCTCATCTTTTCGCCGCTGACGAGCAGGAACCCGTGTACGAACACTCGACGGGGAAGTTCGATACCGGCAGACATCAGAAACGCCGGCCAGTAGACCGTGTGGAACCGGATGATGTCCTTGCCGATCATGTGCAGATCGGCCGGCCAGTACTTCCGGAAATTGACGGAGTCGGTGTCGGGGAAGCCAGCGCCGGTCAGATAGTTGGTCAGCGCGTCGACCCACACGTACATGACATGGTCGGGGTGGCCGGGGACCGGCACTCCCCAGTCGAATGTGGTTCGCGAGATCGACAGGTCGCGCAACCCTCCCGACACGAAGCTGACGATCTCATTGCGCCGCACGTCGGGTCCGATGAACTCCGGGTGCGCGGCGTAGTGCGCCAGCAGTCGCTCAGCATAGGACGACAGCCGGAAGAAATATGTCTGCTCCTCGGTCCAGGTCACCTCGGTGCCTGTCTCGATGGAGACACGTGAGCCGTCAGGGCGGCCTTCGAGTTCGTCGTCGTTGTAGAAGCGCTCGTCGCGTACCGAGTACCAGCCCGAGTAGGAGTCGAGGTAGATGTCCCCCGACTCGTTCATCGCGTTCCAGATCGCGATGGACGCTTCGGTGTGGTCGGCGTCGGTGGTGCGAATGAACCGGTCGAATGTGGCGCCGAGGCGTTCTTGCGTCGATTGGAATGCGTCGGAGTTACGCCGGGCCAGGTCGGCGGTCGGGATGCCCTCGGTGGCGGCAGTTTGCGCCATCTTCAGGCCGTGTTCATCGGTCCCGGTGAGGAAGCGGACATCGAAGCCGTCGAGGCGCTTGAACCTAGCGACCGCGTCGGTTGCGATGTACTCGTAGGCATGGCCTATGTGGGGTGTCCCGTTGGGATACGCAATCGCGGTGGTGATGTAGTACGGCGCACCGGGGGAGATATCAGGCATCAGACAGTCACCTTAAAGTGTGGCCGTGAGTTCCAAACGCGAGCCGCCACCCATTCCGGACTCCCTGGCACCTCTTGTCGATGCTCACACCCATCTGGATGCATGCGGTGCCGCCGATGCTGAGGACGTGCGCGCGATGCTCGACCGAGCCGCCGTGGCCGGGGTGCGGGCGGCCGTCACCATCTCCGACGACCTGGCGTCGGCACGGTGGACGGTGGAAGCCGCCGATTGGGATCCGCGGGTGTACGCCGCCGTCGCGCTGCACCCCACCCGTGCGAACGCCTTGGGGGCCGAGGCCAGGCTCGAGATCGAGCAGCTGGCTGAGCATCCGCGGGTTGTCGCGATCGGGGAGACGGGTATGGACATGTATTGGCCCGGCCGCCTGCAGGGGTGCGCGACGCTCGCCGAACAGCGCGAAGGGTTCGCCTGGCATATTGACCTGGCCAAGCGGACGGGTAAGCCGCTGATGATCCACAACCGCGACGCCGACGCAGAGGTACTCGACGTTTTGCGTGCCGAGGGCGCTCCCGAAACTGTGATCTTTCACTGTTTTTCCTCGGACGCGGTCATGGCGCGGACGTGCGTGGAGGCTGGGTGGCTGCTCAGTTTGTCCGGGACTGTGAGCTTCAAAAATGCCCATGCGCTGCGGGAAGCGGCCAAACTGATCCCTGCCGACCAGCTGCTTGTGGAGACGGACGCACCGTTTCTTACGCCCCACCCGTACCGTGGGGCGCCGAATGAGCCCTATTGCCTGCCATACACTGTGCGGGCGCTGGCCGATATCGTGGGCCGGCCCGCGGAGCTGATCGCCGAGGACAGTTCAGCGACGGCGGAGCGAGCCTACGGAATGCAGAGTTGCCGAACGTAGACCTTTTCGTTACCGTCTTGTAATCAAATCCGGGTCAGCAGCTGCGCTGACTGTAATGCCTTAAGTCGGGTATAGACGACGACGGGATCGACATTATGAATGCTCTAACGAAACTTCATGCCGCCCGCTCGCCCATGTTGCGGGTTGTCATGGCCGCGATCTTGCTGGCTTTGGTCTTCGCCAGCGGAACGGCGGTTGCCGCCTACAAGACTGTGACGCTGACGGTCGACGGTGCGTCGATGACGGTTCCGACGATGAAGAGTCGCGTCATCGACGTTATCCATGAGAACGGTTTCGAGGTCGGCGACCGCGACGACCTGTATCCGGCCGCCGATGCACCGGTCGAGCAGTCCGAGGCCATCGTGTTGCGTCGGAGCCGGCCCCTGGAAATCTCGACCGACGGTGGGGTCACCGAGCAGGTCTGGACCACCGCGTCGACCGTGCAGGAGGCGCTGGCCCAGCTGCACATGACCGACAAGGCGCCCTTGGCGGCCTCGCGGGGCGCCCGTGTCCCGCTTGAGGGTATGTCGCTGCCGGTGGTCAGCCCCAGGACGGTTCAGGTGAACGACGCTGGCGCGATTCGTACCGTCCATCTCGCCGCACCCAACGTGGCCGCGCTGCTGGAAGCCGAAGGAGTGCCACTGCAGCAAAGCGATACGGTCACTCCCGCCCCGTCTTCTCCCGTTGTCGAAGGCATGCAGATTCAGGTCACCCGGATCCGGGTCGCGAAAGTCACCGACCGCTTGCCGCTCGCCCCGGTTGATCAGCGCATCGAAGACGTGAACCTCAACATGAGCCGTCAGATCGTCGAGGACCCGGGTACCCCGGGCACCCAGGACGTCACGTTCGCGGTCGCCACTGTCGACGGGGTCGAGACAGGCAGGCTGCCAGTAGCCAATGTCGTGGTTTCTCCGGCCCGCGGCGGGGTGCTCAGAGTCGGCGCGAAGCCGGGTACCGAGGTGCCTCCGGTCTCCAACGGAGCAACCTGGGACGCGCTGTCGGGCTGCGAAGCGGGCGGGAACTGGGCGATAAACACCGGCAACGGATATTTTGGTGGGGTCCAATTCGACCAAAACACATGGGAACGCAGCGGTGGTCTGCGTTATGCTGCGAGAGCGGATCTAGCAACAAGAGAAGAGCAGATCGCGATTGCTGAAGTAACCCGGTCGCGTCAAGGTTGGGGGGCGTGGCCGACCTGTAGCGGGATGATCGGAGTGTCTTGACCATTCGGCTGCTCGGACGGACTGAGGTTCGCCATCTGGCAAAGGCCATAGATTTTCGCCCGCGCAAGTCTTTCGGTCAGAACTTCGTCCACGACGCGAACACTGTTCGCCGAATCGTGTCGGCCTCCGGGGTCAACCGTGCCGCTCATGTACTCGAGGTCGGTCCCGGGCTGGGTTCGTTGACCTTGGCGTTGCTCGATCGCGGAGCCAGGGTGACCGCCGTGGAGATCGATCCGGTACTGGCTCGTCAGCTGCCGACCACGATCGCGGACCACTCACACAGCGAGATCAACCGGCTGACGGTGCTTAACAGCGACATTCTGACGGTCACGAAGTCGGATCTGGCCGAAATGCCAACCGCCCTGGTAGCGAATCTGCCGTACAACATTGCCGTTCCCGCGTTGTTGCACCTACTGGCGGAGTTCCCGTCGATCCGGACCGTGATGGTGATGGTGCAGGCTGAGGTCGCCGAGCGGCTTGCCGCTGAACCCGGCGGCAAGGATTACGGTGTACCCAGCGCAAAGGTGCGATTCTTCGGTAACGTCCGTCGCTACGGCACAGTCTCGCCCACTGTGTTCTGGCCGATTCCGCGGGTCTATTCCGGCCTGGTGCGCATCGACCGGCATGAAACTTCGCCGTGGCCAACCGACCCGGAGTTCCGCGAGCAGGTGTTCGAGCTGATCGACGTGGCCTTTGCCCAGCGCCGCAAGACGTCGCGCAACGCCTTCGCCGAATGGGCGGGCTCTGGCAACGAGTCGGCTAGTCGGCTGCTGGCCGCCAGCATCGACCCGTCACGCCGGGGTGAGACGCTCAAAGTCGCCGAGTTCGTTCGGTTGCTGCAACGCTCCGAGGACTGGCACGTCGTGCCTGACGCGGCGACGGCAGTGGCACAGCCCACTGAGGAGTCAACATCGGATGCCGAGAAGCAGGCGGAAGCCAGCTCGGTTTAGCAGTCCGCGGGGCCGCACTCGTGGGTATGTTGTACCCGCCGATCCTTACAGCGTTACTGTCGTGCGGTGTCCGCGCGAGACGGAAATACAGCATCTGAGTGGGTTCCTACCGGATCGGTCAGTGTCCGGGTTCCCGGCAAGGTCAACCTCTACCTGGAGGTAGGGGATCGACGCGACGACGGCTACCACGAGTTAAGCACCGTTTTCCATGCCGTCTCGCTACTCGACGAGGTGACCGTCAGCACTGCGGATGTGTTGACGTTGGAAGTTTCTGGTGAGGGCGCGGCCTCTTTGCCGGTCGACGATCGCAACCTCGCGTGGAGGGCGGCCGAGCTGTTGGCCGAGCACGTCGGCCGTGCCCCCGATGTCGCGATCTCGATCGATAAGACGATCCCGGTGGCCGGTGGCATGGCTGGGGGGAGTGCCGACGCGGCGGCGGTGTTGGTGGCGATGAACGCGTTGTTGGAGCTTGGCGTGCCGCGACGGGACCTGCACGCGCTTGGGGCTCAGCTCGGCAGTGACGTTCCGTTCGCCCTCCACGGCGGTACGGCCTTGGGTACTGGCCGCGGCGAGGACTTGGCCACAGTGCTTACCCGCCATACGTTCCACTGGGTGCTGGCCTTCTCAGCGGCCGGGCTGTCCACCAAAAAGGTCTTCGACGAGATCGACAGCTTGCGCGCTGCCGGTGATCGCGATCTACCGCCGCGTCTCGAATCCCCTGAGCCGGTGCTGGCCGCGCTGGCTTCGGGGGATCCGGCGCAGCTGGCGCCACTGCTCGGCAACGACCTGCAACCGGCGGCGCTGAGCCTCAACGCGTCCGTGCGCCGGACGTTGCGCGCGGGTGCAGAGGCCGGGGCACTGGCGGGTGTGGTGTCCGGCTCGGGACCTACCTGCGCGTTCTTGTGTCCATCGGCCGGTGCGGCCGTGGATATAGGCACCGAACTGGCCGGGGCGGGGGTGTGTCGAACCGTGCGTGTGGCCAGTGGTCCGGTTCAGGGCGCCCGTTTGGTGCCGAGTCGATCCACGTCGGCTTAGATCCAGGTGCCTGGCAGGCCCACGCATCGGTAGGCCCACGCATCGCTAGATCTACGCGTTACTAGATCCACGCGCGAGCGTGAGTCTCCTCGCGTCCCGCGATCCCATCACCGAGCCGTGTGACTCTTGCCTCAATAATCGCAATTGTTTGGCAGTTACTTAAGAGTTGCTTAAGATGGGCGACGGTGAGGACGCACGATCGAGAATTACACGCACACAGTTCCGCCACCGCTGAGCGCGGTGGGCGATGGGCTGGATTCGATCGCGCTCATAGGACATCACCGATTCGAGACACAAACGCTTCCCAAACGTGCGCGCGCCTCCCTGAAAAGTCCCTCCATCAGGCGGAGCATGGCAAACGGGCGTTCGCACCGGGGCAAATGTCGGCGAGGAGGTCGTGGTGAGCAGATTCACCGAGAAGATGTACCGCAATGCCCGCACAACCGACAGGGGCATGGTCACCGGCGAGCCGCATGAACCGGTCCGCCACACCTGGGGCGAAGTGCACGAGCGATCGAGATGTATCGCCGGCGGACTCGCCGCGGCCGGTATCGGACTCGGCGACGCCATCGGAGTGTTGGCCGGTTACCCCGTGGAGATCGCTCCCACCGCCCAAGGCCTGTGGATGCGCGGTGCCAGTTTGACGATGCTGCACCAACCAACCCCCCGCACCGACCTGGCCATGTGGGCCGAAGACACCATGACCGTCATCGGCATGATCGAGGCCAAGGCCGTGGTCGTCGCGGAGCCGTTCCTCGTTGCGATCCCGGTACTTGAAGAAAAAGGCCTCATGGTGCTGACCGTCGATGACCTATTGGCGTCTGAGCCGATCGATCCCGTCGACGTGGGCGAGGACGATCTCGCGCTCATGCAGTTGACGTCTGGGTCCACGGGTTCCCCGAAAGCGGTCCAGATCACCCATCGCAACATCCACTCCAACGCCGAGGCGATGTTCATCGGCGCAGAGTACGACGTCGACAAGGACGTCATGGTGAGCTGGCTGCCCTGCTTCCATGACATGGGCATGGTGGGCTTCCTGACTATCCCGATGTACTTCGGTGCCGAGCTGGTCAAGGTCACGCCAATGGATTTCCTGCGGGACACGCTGCTGTGGGCCCGGCTCATCGACAAGTACAAGGGCACCATGACCGCCGCGCCGAACTTCGCCTACGCGTTGTTCGCTAAGAGATTGCGCCGGCAGGCCGAACGGGGCGAGTTTGACCTGTCCACCCTGCGGTTCGCGCTCTCGGGTGCAGAACCCGTCGACCCCTCCGATGTTGATGACCTGATCGATGCCGGCAAGCCCTTCGGTCTGCGGCCGGAGGCGATCCTGCCCGCCTACGGCATGGCAGAGACCACGCTGGCGGTGTCGTTTTCGGCGTGTGGTTCCGGCCTGGTAGTCGATGAGGTCGACGCTGACCTGTTAGCGGCGCTGCGCCGCGCCGTGCCCGCCTCCAAGGGCAACACCAAGCGGCTGGCCACCCTGGGTCCGCTACTCACTGACCTTGAGGCTCGCGTCATCGACGACCACGGCAATCTGATGCCTACGCGTGGTGTGGGCGTCATCGAGTTGCGCGGCGAAAGCTTGACTCCCGGCTATCTGACGATGGGCGGCTTCATTCCGGCCCAGGATGAGCTGGGCTGGTATGACACCGGAGACCTCGGTTATCTGACTGAGAACGGCCACGTCGTCGTGTGCGGACGCGTCAAGGACGTCATCATCATGGCGGGCCGCAATATCTATCCCACCGACATTGAACGCGCAGCGGGCCGTGTCGAAGGGGTGCGGGCTGGGTGCGCGGTCGCGGTTCGGCTGGACGCCGGACACTCGCGCGAGACGTTCGCCGTCGCTGTCGAGTCCAACGCCTGGGAAGATCCTGCCGAGGTGCGTCGTATCGAGCATCAGGTCGCCCACGAAGTGGTGGCTGAGGTCGACGTGCGGCCCCGTAACGTTGTGGTGCTCGGGCCCGGCTGTATCCCGAAGACACCGTCGGGCAAGCTGCGCCGCTCGACTTCGGTCTCACTGGTTCTTTAGCCGATTTTTTCGCGAGCGTGCCTGACCCGTGCGCGACTTGCTGCTGACTATTGGAATCTTGGGCAGCTTCGCGCGGTGGTGATGCGGGTAATCCAGTGGCCCCATGTCGGTTCTGGCCGATACCGTCGTGTCCATGCCGACCCGACCCGCCATCGAAGCGATGGAATTGGTGAAGCGCTATGGCCAGGACACCGCAGTCGACGGCATCAGCTTCTCGGTGCCGCCGGGCACAGTGCTGGGTCTGCTGGGCCCCAATGGTGCGGGCAAGACGACCACGGTCCGGATGATGACAACGCTGACCGAGCCCACCAGTGGTACAGCGCGGGTCGCCGGTTTCGATGTGCGAACTCACCCCGACCAGGTACGGCGCCGCATGGGCTTGACCAGTCAGGTGGCCACAGTCGACGAATTGCTCACCGGACGCGAAAACATCCGGATGATAGGGGGCCTTTACGGCATCCGCCGAAGAGATCTGGAGAAGTTCGGCGGCCAACTACTCGAACAGTTTTCGCTCAGCGACGCCGGAGACCGTGTGGTCAAATCCTACTCCGGTGGCATGCGACGCCGACTGGATCTAGCCGTGAGCCTGCTGGCTTCTCCGCCGGTGCTGTTCCTTGACGAACCGACCACCGGGCTGGATCCGCGCAGCCGTAGTGAATTGTGGGAGGCGCTACGTGACCTGGTGGCGCGAGGCACCACGTTGCTGCTGACAACCCAATACCTTGAGGAGGCTGACCAACTTGCCGACAACGTTGTAGTCGTCGACAGGGGCCGAATCATCGCGCAGGGCTCGCCGCTGGAGCTCAAACAGCAGGCGGGCCGCGCCAGCGTCGTGGTCACCGTGGCTGATACCGCACGCCTGGCGGATGCTTATAGCCTGCTGGCGCGGACCGGGGCTGAGGTGTTCGTGGACAATGAGGCCCGACGACTCACCGCCTCGTCCGAAGGTCTCGACGACATGATCCGGGTGGCGGGCTGGTTGCGTGACAGTGGAATCGAGGTTGACGATATCGGGTTGACCCGACCCAGTCTCGACGATGTCTTCCTCGCGTTGACCGGCCACCGCACCGAAGACGCCGAGGAGGTCACTGCGTGACTCCGCCGGGCGTCCGACCGGCCAGCACGGCCCTGCACGCCCCGACCCATCCGACTAATCTGGTGCAGCAGTCGTGGATCATGTTTAAGCGCAACATGATCCACACAAAGCGGATGCCCGAGATGTTCAGCGACGTCACCGCGCAGCCGATCATATTCGTCCTGTTGTTTGCCTTCGTGTTCGGTGCATCGATCACCAACACCGGCGGCACATCGTATCGGGAGTTTCTGCTGCCGGGTATTCAGGCACAAACGATCGTGTTCTCGGCGCTCGTGGTGGCCTCGGGGATTACCGCCGACGTGGAAAAGGGAATTATCGACAGATTCCGGTCATTGCCGATCTCGCGGTCCTCAGTGCTGATCGGGCGCAGCATCGCCAGTGTCATCCACTCCTCACTGGGCGTGTTGGTCATGGCCCTGACCGGGCTGGCCATCGGATGGCGGATCCGGAACAGCATCGCCGAAGCAATTCTGGCCTTCGGTCTGCTGTTGTTGTTCGGCTTCGGAATGATCTGGTTCGGCATACTCATCGGTTCGCTGATGCGCACCGTCGAAGCGGTCAGCGGCGTGATGTTCACCGTACTTTTCCCGATGACATTCCTGGCCAACACCTTCGTACCGACCGAGCCGATGCCGCACTGGCTTCGGGTGATCGCCGAATGGAATCCGGTGTCGTCGCTGGCCCAGGCGATGCGCGAATTGTGGGGCAACGGAGGGCCGGCACCTGCCAGTGCCCAACTACCGCTCCACTATCCAATACTTTCGACGGTTCTGTGGTCGCTGGCACTGACGGCCCTGTTCGCGCCGGTGGCGTTGTATGCCTACAAGCGCCGGACGTCGGGATAGACATCGTGATTGGACGTTAGCCCCAGGCGTGCACAGTGTTCTGGGCGGGTTCGAGTCCGTGGACGATCAATAACTCCGTCGCATCGGCGGCCTGTTCGCAAATGGTGGGCACTTCGGTTCGCTCGGTGGCATTGAAGTTCTCCAGCACGAAGGCTGCGGGATCTTTGCGGCCGGGCGGTCGACCGACCCCGATCCGGACTCGCTGAAAGTCTTTGGTTCCCAGTGCTGATGCAACGGAACGCAGGCCGTTGTGGCCCCCCTCTCCGCCGCCCAACTTGAGACGGATTCGACCGAAGTCGATATCGAGCTCGTCGTGGATCACGATGATGTGGGCAGGGGATACCGAAAAGAACTGTGCCAGCGGACCCACCTGTCTACCGGATTCGTTCATGTACACCCGCGGCTTGGCTAGCACCACCGAGCGGCCAGCGAGCCGTCCGGTGGCCACCTCAGCCCCGGATTTCTTGTGCACCTTGAACTTCTCGCCGATTCGGTCGGCAAGGATCTCCGACGCCATGAAACCGACGTTGTGCCGGTTCTTGGTGTAGTTCGGTCCTGGGTTGCCCAGGCCGACCACCAGAATGGGCCCCTGCCCTCGGACAGGGGACGGCTCGGCCATGCCAGCAGTCCGTCCGGTCTGAACTATTCGGCGTCGGAGCCGGAGTCGACTTGCTCGGAGGTCTCTTCGTCGGTCTCTTCTTCGGCCGCCTCGCCTTCCTCGCCGGAGCCCTCGGCATCCAGGTCGTCGGCGGTTGGCGCGACGACTACGTTGATGACCAGTAGGTCGGCCTCGGACACCAGCGTCACCCCTGCAGGCAACGCGATGTCGCCGGCGGTGATCTGAGTACCGGCCTCGACACCGTCCACCGAGAGGGTCAGATTTTCCGGGATGGACTGAACGTCGGCCTCGATCTCGATGGTGTTGGCGTCCTGTGTCACCAGGGTGCCCGGAATTGCTTCACCCTCGACCACGATATTGACCTCGACGGTCACCTTCTCCCCGCGGCGCACGACGAGCAGGTCGGCGTGCTGGATGTTGCGGCGGATCGGGTGAATCTCGAGGGCCTTGGTGAGTGCGAGTTGCTTTGCGCCGTTGATGTCGAGCGTTAGGACGGCGTTGGTGCCCGAGTTGCGCAGCACGGCGGACAGGTCGTGGGCGTTCAGCTCAAGGTGCTGTGGGTTGCTGCCGTGGCCGTATAGCACCGCTGGCACCTTGCCGTCGCGCCGCGCTCTGCGGGAGGCACCTTTGCCGGTCGCGGTGCGGATCTGCGCGGTGAGATTGTTGGGCGAGTTCTTTGCCATGGTTCGGTGCTCCTGTGCCGGTGATCGGTGTCGGGCACGGCCAGGGTCGCACACCATTGCGATGCGGGTTCCCGTCGATAACGGTGGCTGTAGCGAATCAAGCCACCCTCGCCGTGACGCGTCGCTAAGGGTAACGCAGCCCGGGCAGTCTGGGAAAATCAGCGCGGAAATTCGACCCCGGTGAGCTGCTCTGAGAGCGTCCACAACGCGGCGGCCTTCTCGCGGTTTCGGGCCAGCGGGCTGCGCGCGCTCTGACCGGTGGGGCCGCGCATCGCGAACCGCGGCCCGATGAAGCTGTCCCCGGGCAGGGGCGCAGATGCCGCGTAGAGGGTTTGGCGGGCGCCGAAGTCGGCGTCGGTCGCCAGCAGCTGGTTGGTGGCATCCCATAGCCGGGTACCGAACCGGTTTCCGGTCTGGCCCTGCAGGTTGGTCGCCGAGTAGCCGGGATGGGCCGCAAGTGCGATCAGCGGTGAGCCAGAAGCCTCCAGCCTGCGTTGCAATTCGCTGGTAAACAGCAGGTTGGCCAGCTTTGATTGGCCGTACGCCGGCCAGGCGAGGTACGGCCGCGACTTCCAGTTGAGGTCGTCGAGGCTGATGTACCCGAACAAGTGCATCATCGAGGACACCGTGACGACCCGATCGGTGATCTTGGGGAGCAGCAGATTTGTCAGAGCGAAATGGCCGAGGTGGTTCGTTCCGATCTGACTCTCGAAGCCGTCAACTGTGAGCGCATAGGGCACCGCCATGATGCCGGCGTTGTTGATCAGTACGTCGACGGTGTCTGCCGATTGCGAGAAGGCCTCGGCGAATTCCCTGATCGAAGCGAGATCCTGCAGATCGAGCTTGCGCACTTCCACGTCGCCCGATATTTCGGCCGCGGCGGCCTTGCCCTTGTCCACGTTGCGCACCGCCAGGATCGTATTGGCGCCGACGCGGGCGAACTCGCGGGCGGTGATCAAGCCCAGCCCTGAGTTGGCGCCGGTGACGATGACGGTACGTCCGGCGAATGAGGGCAGGTCGGCGGCGGTCCAGTCGCTCATGGCCACTACTTTATGCGGTGCCAGATCCGTGCGTACCGCTTCGCGGCCAGCGGAACAGCGGCTAGTGGAACAGCGGCCAGCGGCCAGCGGTCAGCGGAACAGCGGCGAGTGAAACAGTGGCAAGCAGAACAGCGGCCACGAGAAGAGGCGGGTGCAGCCGCTCTAGCGAAATGTCACAGAATCTCTCGGACCTTGTCCAGCGGCCTGGCCAGGCGGGTGCCCTTGGAAGTCACCACGAACGGGCGCTCGATCAGGATGGGGTGCTCGGCCATCGCGTCGAGCAGCTCGTCCTCGGATGCCGAGCCCAGCCGGAGTTCGGTGTACAGCGACTCCCTCTTGCGCACGGCCGTACGCACGTCGATCCCGGTGTCAGCGATCAGTGCCGCCAACTCCGCGCGTGACGGTGGGGTCTTGAGGTACAGCACGAGCTCTGGCTCAACACCGTTCTCGCGCAACAACTCCAGTGCCTTGCGCGAGGTCGAGCACTTTGGATTGTGGTAGATGCGCTCAGTCATCGTCGCCCCTCGCCCAAGCAATCAACGACTACCCTACGCGGATCCGTCGAAAAGTCCTGTTACCGAACCGTTTTCGAACACCGCACGGATCGTGCTGGCCAGCAGCGGTGCGATCGACAGCACGGTGAGTTGTGGGAACGTCTTGTCCTCGCCGATCGGCAGAGTATTGGTGACGATGACCTCCTGCGCGCCGGAGTCAGCCAGGCGCTGGGGGGCGGGGTCTGACAGCACGCCGTGGGTTGCGGCGATGACGACGTCGGCCGCGCCGTCCTCTTTCAGCAGCCGCACCGCGCCGGCGATGGTGCCGCCGGTGTCGATCATGTCGTCGGTCAGGATGCAGGTCTTGCCGCGCACGTCACCGACGACGCGGTTGGACTTCACCTGGTTGGGAATGAGCGGGTCACGGGTCTTGTGGATAAACGCGAGCGGAACCCCGCCCAGCGAGTCGGCCCACTTCTCGGCGACGCGCACGCGGCCTGAGTCGGGGGACACCACCACCATGTCGTGATCGGCGTAGTTCTCGGCGATGTAGCCGCACAGCAGCGACTGGCCGCGCATGTGGTCGACCGGGCCGTCGAAGAAGCCCTGGATCTGATCGGTGTGCAGGTCGACCGACACGATCCGGTCGGCGCCGGCGGTCTTGAGTAGATCGGCGACCAGCCTGGCCGAGATCGGTTCCCGGCCGCGGTGTTTCTTGTCCTGCCGGGCATAGGGATAGAACGGCAGGATCGCGGTGATCCGTTTGGCGCTGCCGCGCTTGAGTGCGTCGATCATGATGAGCTGTTCCATCAGCCACTGATTCATCGGCCAGGGATTGCTCTGCAGCACGAACGCATCGCTGCCGCGCACCGACTGGTCGAAGCGGACGAAGATCTCGCCGTTGGCGAAATCACGCGCGGTCTGCGCGGTCACGCTGATGTCGAGCTCCTTGGCCACCTGCTCGGCCAGTTCGGGGTGCGCTCGCCCCGAGAACAGCATCAGGTTCTTGCGGTTGTCGGTCCAGTCGTGGCTCACGGGCTGCCCTCGGCGTCGGGGATCGATACGGGGCCATCGTACGGAGCGCTGATGCACCGACGCCGGTGGGTTACCCGAATGCGAACAAACGGCGACCGATTGCCTAGTGATCGTTAGGTTCGTCGTCGTCTGTGTCGGCTGCTTCGGCCGCCAGGGCAGCGGCGCTGCCGGGGCGCTTGCGTGCCACCCAACCTTCGATGTTGCGTTGCGAACCTGTGGACACGGCCAGCGCACCAGGGGGGACGTTATTGCGGATCACCGTCCCCGCGCCGGTGTAGGCGCCGTCCCCGACGGTTACCGGTGCCACGAACATGGTGTCCGACCCAGTGCGCACGTGGGAACCAATTGTTGTGCGCTGCTTAGTTTCTCCGTCATAGTTGACGAAAACGCTGGAAGCACCGATGTTGCTGTGCTCGCCGATGTCGGCGTCGCCGACGTACGTCAGGTGCGGGACCTTGGTGCCGTGTCCGATGCAAGCGTTCTTCGTCTCGACGAACGCACCGAGCTTGCCGGTGCCACCAAGCGCGGTGCCGGGGCGCAGATAGGTGAACGGGCCGACGACCGCGCCATCCCCGACCGCCGAGGATGAGCCATGGGTACGTACCACCTCGGCCCCGTCGCCAACCGTGACATCGGTCAAGGTGGTATCGGGTCCGATCTCGCAGTTTGTCCCAATGGTGGTGGCGCCGCGCAGCTGGGTGCCTGGGCGCACCACCGTGTCGCGGCCAATGCGGACATCGACGTCGACCCAGGTGGATGCGGGATCGATGACCGTCACGCCGGCGCGCTGATGCCTTGCGACGATTCGGCGGTTCAACTCGGCGCCCAGTTCGGCCAGTTGAACGCGGTCGTTGACGCCGGCGACCAACGCGGTGTCCTCGACGTGCTTGCCCCGCACGATGTGCCCATCGGAGCGCACGATCGAGATGACGTCGGTGAGGTAGAGCTCCTGCTGAGCGTTGTCGGAGCGCAGCCTGCGTAGCGCCGAGCGCAGCGCTTGGACATCGAAGGCATACACACCGGCGTTGACCTCGGTGATCGCTTGTTGTGCTGGGCTAGCGTCGGATTGCTCGACGATTCCTAGTAGATCCCCGCCGGAAGCCGTCCGTAGTACCCGCCCATACCCGCTTGGGTCGGCCAGCGTGGTGGTCAGCACCGTGGCGACCGCTGACTCGGCAACGTGTGTCGCGATCAGGCCGGCAAGTGTCTCGGCATCCAACATCGGAATGTCGCTTGAGGTCACGATAACAACGCCGGTGAAGTCCTCCGGCAGGGCCGACAGCCCGCATTCCGCGGCGTGGCCGGTTCCCTGCTGCTGTTCCTGGATGGCGATCTCGACCGGACAGCCAAATTCGTCGGCGATCGCCAGCGCTGCGGGGGTCACCTGGTCGCGGTTTCGCCCGACCACCACGACCAGGTGCCGGGGTGCCACCTCGGCCACTGCGTGCAGCGAGTGCGACAGCATGCTGCGACCCGCGAGAGTATGCAAGACCTTGGGGGTATCGGACTTCATCCTGGTGCCGGCACCCGCTGCCAGGATCAGGACGGCTGTCTCACCCATAAGATGCCCTTCCCGCGCGAGAGTGCGCGTCTGTTCGCTCGGCAGGCCTCGCTGGTGTCTAGTCTGCCCGCTCGGCAAGCCTCACTCGCTCCGTCGCCAGGACTCGAACCTGAACTTTCTGAACCAAAATCAGAGGTGCTGCCGATTACACCACGACGGACTGATCACCCCGAGACTCTAGTCGAAGCAACTAGGCTCAAAGCCGTGGCGGCGTCAGATAAGGAAGTGCGTGCACCGCGCGCCAGGATGACCGGCAGCGAACGGCGCCAGCAGTTGGTCGAGATCGCCAAGTCGCTCTTTGCCGAGCGTGGCTTCGACGGCACCTCGGTTGAGGAGATCGCGCTGCGCGCCAACGTGTCCAAGCCCGTGGTTTACGAACATTTCGGAGGCAAGGAAGGGCTCTATGCGGTGGTCGTCGACCGCGAGATGTCAGCCCTGTTGGACGGGATAACCGCCTCGCTGACAAAGAACCAGTCCCGGGTGCGCGTAGAACGGGTCGCATTGGCGCTGCTGACCTACGTAGAGGAACGTACCGACGGCTTTCGCATCCTGATCCGCGATTCCCCGGCGAGCATCACCTCGGGTACCTAC
>DAOUYK010000311.1 GCA_030666145.1 Mycolicibacterium sp.
TACACCGCCGAGCATTATGTGATCGACCTGCTGCTCGGCTGGGCACTGGCGGCGGTGGTGATCAACGTGATCGCGTGGTTGGACGGCCGTGGTTTGTGGAGACGCGTGACGGCTGCCGTGAGGCGGTGAGCGGCTTCAGTCGCGGTGAATCGGCAGATACCGGGCTTGCGGTGTGGGCACTGGTGCGCACGCCCGAAGAATCCTCCGCGGCCCAGGGCGCGTCCGGCGACGCGGCCGAGGGTGCACTGCCAGCTGACGCCGCCGAGGCCGCACTGCCCCGTGACGCCAAGCAACGCGTCTGCGACGCCGCCCAGGTCGTCGCAGTGGCCGTGCAACTGCAGACCAATACCGCCCCCGGGTCCGATCCGGCAGCGGTGGAAGCGGTGGCAGCCAACACTCGACTGGCGATGCTCGGCGGCGGCGACTACCTGGTGAGTCAGATCGAAGCCGGTACCCCGGAGGATTTGGCCGACGCCGCCCGCTCCTTCGGCACCACCCTGCGCGTCATCGGGATCAACTTGCTCGCCGGAGTGCCCAACGCCGATCCGGCCCAAGATGCACGGCTACGCGACGCCGAGAAAACCAGAAACACGCTTGCCGGGCTGTGCACCCGATAACGTCCATTACAGATCTTGTGCGATTGTGCACATAATGTAACACTGTGTGTATGCCGGACACCCATATCGTCAGCAACCAGGTCCCTCCGCTAGAGGATTACAACTCGGCCACCTCGCCCATGCTCGCTGAGGCGCTAGTCCGGGAGGGCGGGCAATGGGGCGTCGACGAGGTGACCGAACTGGGGGCGCTCGCAGGAAGCCGGCGTGCCCAGCGGTGGGGTGAGCTGGCCGATCGCAACCGGCCGATTCTGCGCACCCACGACCGTCATGGTCACCGGATCGACGAAGTCGAATATGACCCCGCTTACCATGAGCTGATGACCGTGGCGGTGGGCCACGGGTTGCATGCCGCACCGTGGGCTGATGATCGACCGGGAGCGCACGTCGTGCGGGCAGCCAAAACATCGGTGTGGACGCCCGAACCGGGCCACATGTGCCCGATCTCGATGACCTACGCCGTGGTTCCCGCGCTACGCCACAATCCCGACCTCGCCGCGACCTACGAGCCGCTGCTGACCAGCCGCAGCTATGACCCCGAGCTCGCCGTGCCCACGACCAAAGCCGGGCTCACCGCGGGAATGTCGATGACCGAGAAACAGGGCGGCTCCGACGTGCGGGCCGGCACCACGGCGGCCACGCCCAACGGTGACGGCAGCTACCGGCTGACCGGTCACAAGTGGTTCACCTCCGCACCGATGTGCGACCTCTTCCTGGTACTGGCTCAGGCCCCAGGCGGCCTGAGCTGTTTCTTCCTGCCCCGGGTATTGCCCGACGGGAGCCGTAACCGGATGCTGCTACAGCGCCTCAAGGACAAACTGGGCAACCACGCCAACGCCTCCAGCGAGGTGGAATACGACGACGCCACGGCTTGGCTGGTCGGCGAAGAGGGTCGCGGCGTTGCGACGATTATCGAGATGGTCAACCTGACCCGGTTGGACTGCACCTTGGGCAGCGCGACCAGCATGCGCAACGGATTGATGCGCGCCACCCACCACGCCCAACACCGCAAAGCGTTCGGCGCCTATCTGATCGATCAGCCCCTCATGCGCAACGTGCTGGCCGACCTCGCCGTCGAGGCGGAGGCCGCAACCATGCTCGCGATGAGAATGGCCGGCGCTACCGACGCGGCGGTACACGGCGACGACCGTGAGTCCCTGCTGCGCAGGATCGGCCTGGCGGCGGCCAAGTACTGGATATGCAAGCGCGCGACCCCCCATGCTGCCGAGGCGATGGAGTGCCTCGGCGGTAACGGCTATGCCGAGGACTCGGGGATGCCGCGGCTGTACCGGGAGGCGCCGCTGATGGGTATCTGGGAGGGCTCAGGCAACGTCAGCGCCCTGGATACTATGCGCGCCATAGCAACCCGGCCTGAATGCCTCGAAGTGCTTTTCGACGAACTGAGCGCCACAACCGGTCTCGACCGGCGTCTGGACACCCATGTCGACGGTGTGCGGGAGGCGCTGGGTGAGCCGGACACCGTTGAGTACCGCGTCCGCAAGATCGCCGAGGACATCTCGCTGGCGTTGCAGGGCTCGCTGTTAGTGCGCCATGGGCACCCCGCCGTCACCGAGGCGTTCCTGGCCAGCCGCCTGGGCCGGGTGTGTGGCGGCGCGTTCGGCACCTTGCCGACGGATCTGGATCTAGCGCCGATCATCGAGCGGGCGATGATCAAAGCATGATTTTTCAGCGAGAAGCGAAGCGGGATCGCGCATGACTTCCTCAGTCAGGCCGGTGGACTTCGACAGTCTGCAGACGATGACCTACGAGGTCACCGACCGGGTTGCGCGTATTACGTTCAACCGTCCGGAAAAGGGCAACGCGATCATCGCTGATACCCCGCTGGAGTTGTCGGCGTTGGTGGAGCGCGCCGACCTCGACCCGAACGTCCATGTGATCCTCGTATCCGGGCGCGGCGCCGGATTCTGCGCGGGTTTCGACCTATCCGCCTATGCCGAGGGTTCGTCATCGGCCGGCGGCAGCCCCTATGAAGACACCGTGCTGTCGGGCCGGACCCAGGCGGTCAACCATCTGCCAAACCAGCCGTGGGATCCAATGATCGACTATCAGATGATGAGTCGGTTTGTCCGCGGGTTCTCCAGCCTGATGCGCGCCGACAAACCGACCGTGGTCAAGATCCACGGCTACTGTGTGGCCGGCGGCACCGATATCGCGTTGCACGCAGATCAGGTCATCGCGGCATCCGACGCCAAGATCGGCTATCCGCCGACCAGGGTGTGGGGAGTTCCCGCGGCGGGACTGTGGGCGCACCGCCTCGGGGACCAACGTGCTAAACGCCTTCTGCTGACCGGCGATTGCATCACCGGCGCTCAGGCCGCCGAATGGGGGTTGGCGGTGGAGGCGCCCGAACCCAAGGACTTGGATGACCGGGTCGAGCGCCTCCTCGAACGAATCGCTGCGGTGCCCGTCAATCAGCTGATGATGGTCAAGCTGGCAATGAACAGTGCGCTGTACCAGCAGGGCGTGGCGAACAGCGCGATGATCTCGACGGTGTTCGACGGCGTTGCACGCCACACCCCGGAGGGTCACGCCTTCGTTGCCGATGCGCGTGAGCACGGCTTTCGTGACGCCGTACGGCACCGAGATGAATCGTTCGGCGACCACGGCCGCGCAACGTCCGGGGTGTAGCGGTGTCCCGAGTGGTCTCGCGGATGACGGCACGCTCAGTCGTGTTGAGCGTGCTGCTTGGCGCACACCCGGCCTGGGCCACGCCCGGTGAACTAATTTCCCT